>JACQHV010000087.1 GCA_016198885.1 Gammaproteobacteria bacterium | reverse complement strand
TCAAGCAGCTTTTTGTCCATAGTCAATTTCCTTTAATAACATTGATAAACGATGTTCAAATGAATTGCTCATTTCTGCCTTGATGGGTAGATACCAATGTTCATCACTTGCGAATTCTGCGCATTTTACTGCATCTTTTTCTGTCATCACCACAGGTAAATCATCTCCAAACCGGATATCAACAGGTTTATATTTATGGTGATCCGGAAATTGATGCTCAATTATATCAATCCCCTGCTTGCGAAGAAGGGTGAAAAATCGTCCCGGGTAGCCAATACCAGCAATGGCATGGACCATCTTTCCTTTAAAAATTTCAATATCGGATTTTTTATTTTCATCATTCAATGAATGTAGCTGCTGTAATACATATTTCATCTGATATTCGCCATGTCCAGGAATACCGTTACAGACTATCATATCCACTTCTTTTAACCTTCTCATAGACTCACGTAACGGACCGGCGGGTAAACAACGTTTATTCCCGTAACGGCGTATCGAATCAACAACCACGATTTCAATATCACGCCCCAGGGCATAATGTTGTAATCCATCATCACAAATAATGATGTCACATTTCGCATGTTCGATAAGACCTTCAGCTGCCATATATCGATTTGGAGAAGCGGCAACAGGACAACCTGTTTGACGCGCGATCAGTACAGGTTCATCGCCTCCCACACGCGGGTCGCTGTCTGGCCTGACTTGCTGCGGCCAGTGTTTGGCGGTGCCGCCATAACCCCTGGTAACGACGCCGGGATGGAAATTCTTCTGCTTGAGATAATTGGCCAACCAGATGACAAGTGGAGTTTTGCCATTTCCACCGACGCTGATATTACCGACTACAATAACCGGAATGGGTACACGCCGGACAGGTAGAAGGCCGGATTGATAGCCGAGACGGCGTAGTGAAATAACTATTTGATAAAGCCAGCTTAATGGTACCAGCAACAGAGATGCCGGGTGCTTGCCATACCAGAGATCTTCAATAAATTCAGGTGACAGCATTAATCAGCAGATATTCACATCTCCCGCCGTTTATAAATTATCTTCCGCAACGATTCTGGTTGCAAATGTAATCCTGACTAGGCCCAGTTGTCTGGCCGCATCCATTATCCTGATTACCATTTGATGTGGTGTTTCTGCATCAGCACTGATTACCACTGGCACATCGGACAGATTTCCGAGCGCATCATATAACGCCTGTTTGATTGTTGGTAATTGAGAATTCAATAACGCCCTGTCGTTTACGTAAATTTGCGATTGAGCGTCAACATTTACTTTTATAGCGTCCAATTTGGTTATTGGCATTTCCTTGCTCGCTTCTGGCAAGGTGATATTTATCTCTGACTTGTTCTGAAAGGTTGTAGTCATAACGAAAAAAATGAGTAGCATGAGCAACACGTCAATCAAGTTGATAATATTAATTTCAACATCATCATTTCGCCGTAATCGGAATTTCATTTCAATAAAGTTTCTCGCCGTTAATTAATTTGATATGTCGTGCTCACGCAGGCCCTGGATAATCTCCACCAGCTTGAACGCTTCCTGCTCCATGGTGATAACCAAATCGTCGACGCGGGCATGAAAATAGCGATAGAAAAACATCGATGGTATGGCAATAGAAAGACCTGCCACCGTTGCGATAAGTGCCTCAGCAATACCACCGGCCATAAGATTAGGATCACCAACGCCGTGCGCAGTAATGGCGGTGAAAATATGAATCATGCCCAGTACAGTACCTAAAAGACCAAGCAGTGGTGATATGGCAGTGATTGTCCCAAGTATATCAAGGAAACGCCCCAGGTCATGAGCGACATGCCTGCCAACCTCTTCAATGCTTTCCTTCATGATCTCCCGGTCATGCTTGCGATTCACCAGGCCAGCGGCAAGTATTCGCCCCAGCGGTGACCCACGTCGTAAATCGGCGATGCGCTTCAAGTCGAGATGTCCAGTTTTTTCCCAATGCCAGATCTGGGCCACCAGGTTTTTTGGTGCAATACGTTTCTCCCGCAGTGTCCAGAAACGTTCGGCAATAATGGAGAGCGAGATTACAGAACACAGCAAGAGTGGCCACATTACCCAACCACCTGCTTTGATAATTTCCAGCACTTATGAATACCCTAAAAGAATTAGTCGCAATTTTTCAGAACTGTGTATGCCAGAAACGCCTCGCCAGTTGCCGGTATTGTGTAACTGACATTCCAGACGTATTCATTTTAATCAATATAGCCCCGTGCCTGGCTGTATCGAGCATATGGATACCACGGGACTCATATCTGGCTATTATATCCATATTCGGGAATTTGTATCGATTGCGATATCCTACAGGAAATAATACTAATTCCGGAGCGATTGTATCGATAAATTCAGGGGTGGATGAGGTCTTGCTGCCATGATGCGGGGCAATCAGGACAGTCACAGATAAACGGCTGTTATATTCTTTAACCAGTCTGTATTCTGTCTCTTTCTCGATGTCACCGCTTAATAAGATTGAATAAAGTCCCGTACTGACTTTTAACACGCAGGATCGGTTATTGTCACTGTAGTTGTCCTTACCATCTGGATGTAACACCTGAAATTCAATACCATCCCATTTCCACGCTTGTCCATCATGGCACTGTTTCATACGGGGATGATTGAGCATATTTGGCACACTGGTTAATACCGGGGTATCCGGAAATGCTGACAGGAGGTCTGCTGCACCGCCGATGTGATCATTATCACCGTGACTGATGAGCAAGGTATCGATATGATTAACGCCTGCTTTTCTCAGATAAGGGATTAATACTGCACTGCCAGCATTAAAATGCGTGCTGAATTTTGCCCCTGTATCATATACCAGGGTGTGATCACGGGTCTGAACAACTGCGGACAAGCCCTGTCCTACATCAAGCAGAGTAAACCAAAGTTCATTATTAGCAGGTCCTTCCTTATGTGGAAATAATAACGGGAGTATCCAGACAAGGCCTGTCCAGCGTGCCGGCAGACCCTGTGGTTGTAACAGAATGATGACTCCTGCAAAACTCGCCAATAATGCCCATAACGGTGGAGATGATTGATGCCAGAGAGTGATATCTGAATGTGTCACCAATTCAAGAAATGGCCACAATAGCCCCAAAGCTTCGCTCCCCAGTTCCAGACAGAATCCACCAAGAGATACTGAAAGATTAATCAGTACTGTACCTGCCAGCGCCAGTGGAACAACAAGCAGACTGACCCAGGGTACAGCGACAAGATTTGCCAGGATCCCCAATATCGGGTATTGCTGAAACCAGAGTAATAAGACTGGTAAAAGACCTATAGATACAAGATATTGCGCTCTGCCCCAACGCCACCAGATACTGTCTGTACTTACTCTGCATGACATTCCGTAGGCAATCACTGCAATCGCACCAAATGATAACCAGAAGCCAGGAGCTATGGCGGCAAAGGGGTCGGCAATTAATACCAACAACAATGCAGTCGAAATTATATGCGAAAACGCATATTGCCTGTAATTAAATAGTGCCCACATCACTACTGCCAGCATGATTAAGGAGCGTTGTGTCGGAATGGAAAAACCGGCCAGAATTGCATATATCGTCGCTGCTGCCATGGCTGCAATCGCCGCAAATCGGGGCGCTGCAAGATAAAGCGTGAAAACGCCGCCGATTGACCAGAGTTTGCGCGCAAGAAAATAAAACAAACCGGCGATTAAACTGATATGCAGTCCCGAAATGGCGAGTAAGTGATTGGTACCAGTATTTACAAGGACTTTATATTGAATTTTGGGTATCTGACTGCTGTCTCCGAGGCTGAGTGCGACAATCAGGCCACTATATGGATTTTTATCCAGCTCGTTATTGATTTTTTCGCGTAAAAAATAACGGCTTCTGCTGATATAGCGACCTCTGGTTTTGCCCAGATAAGTATTATCCGGCGTATTCAGTACATAACCGAGGGTACGGATACGATGCTGAAACAGCCATCCTTCATAATCAAAACCGGCTGGATTCATAAATCCATAGGGTCGTTTCAAACGCACAGATAACCGCCAGTATTGACC
>JACQHV010000073.1 GCA_016198885.1 Gammaproteobacteria bacterium | reverse complement strand
TTTCAATCTCCTTTTTATTTTTACAATCACATGACGTTTAAATAGACGTTTAATCTTATGTAGCATGATAGTATCTCCTCAAGTAAAAAATTTTGCACCAGAGGCCTTTATCTGGTATCGTCTTACCACCTGTTATATATCAGCGCAAAAATATCGGGCGCACTCTCCATACAGGACTTCAATTTAAAAACTGCACTGTCAGTTTTATAGGTATAAAAATCTGTAACTTTATACTGGTCGAGATACATCTATCTCCCCACACTCCCCAAGTGCTATGGGGGCACCATAGTCAAGGACAACGCACATATGCCAAGGTCAGTAGGCTGCCAGATGTAGGTTATTACCGAGGCGGATAATTCCCAATCCAGGAACCCGCTGGTGACGTAAAGGAGGCGCAGCTGAAGCAGTGAAGCGTAACTGGTTACGTGTACGGCGCACCTAGTCCCAGTTACTTGATGGGATAGGTGCGTCCAGCGAAAAGGTGAAGCGCAACGTAACAGTAACATCTGCAAATGGAATTCCAGTGTAAAACAGGGCAGGGGCTTAAATTTTGGCACTGTGTTTAACCCGGCAATTATCTGACCATTCTCCTGAGTAACCCTGCGAATCGATCCCGAAACCCACCATTTTTCGATCTAGACGGAAGTTTTTCCGGAGTCTGTGCTTCTGTTTTGACCCGTCTCAACATCGGTGACAGTGTTGGAAAAGGCACAATGCTGGGGTCATCCAGTATCGAGGCCTCGGGGCGTTCGGCATTACTCAGGTCTTTCAACTGTTGCCGCAGGTACAGGACTTCCTCCTGCAGGCTCTCATACGCCAGTTTCAGGTAGTGGTAGCTGTAGAAGTCGGACGGGGAAAATCCATACTTCAAATCGTGGCAGTATAGTTTTTGGTCATAATGGTTATAAAACCATTTCTCCCAGCCAGACCAGGGCACGTATCCGGCCAAGATAGCAAGTAGTCTTACGGCACAGGGATTCGGCTTTCGGTCAGTGCGCCAGCGCCGGTAAGTATGCGGCGAGACAAAACAGAAATCAGCCGCCGCTGTATCATTCAGGCCAGCAATCGTGTGCAGGTACCCGAGCTTGGTCAATTTGCCCGCGTAGGCTTCCTGTAGCGTAACGAGAACATTGGTCATCGTGCCACCATCCTATACTTGACGGGTTTGGTGGCATTGTACTAGTGCGCATAATATATATTATGTTAAATTATAGTTTCATATATACATATCTGTTGCAGGATAAGCTCAGAAGATGGCTAAACCACTCGATGCTCTCTCTGTTTCATTCCTATAATTACAGTATCCACCCTGCTTCTATATAAAAAAGGATTGCATATGGGAAAACTTCTGAAAATTTTCTTGGGTATTCTGGTAGTCCTGGTTATCGGTATTGTGGTCGCCATCAGTCTGGTAGACATAAATCAATACAAAGACGAGCTAATCAAACTGGTTGAAGACAAAACTGGCCGGGAATTCACCATTGATGGTGAACTTAAAATCGGTGTTTCACTCATTCCGACGGTGGTCGTGGAAGGCGTTAAATTCGGCAACGCCAAATGGGGGTCAAAACCCGATATGTTGAGCGTGGATCATTTTGAAGCACAAGTGTCCCTGATGCCCCTTTTGAACAGGAATATTCAAGTCAACCGGCTGATATTGATTTCCCCGGAGATCCTGCTTGAAACCGACAAGAACGGGGTAGGAAACTGGGTGCTTAAGACTAAAGAAGCAAAAGAGGCACCACCAGATGCCGGTAAAACCGCGCCTTCTTCGCTGCCGGCTTTTACCATTAATAATGTTTTAATTGAAAATGGCGGTCTGACTTACAAGGATGGTATTTCAGGAAAGACCAGCAAGATCTCCATCAGTAAATTCAATGTAGTCACCCCGAGCTTTAGTGATCCTGTGGAGTTACTCCTCAGCGCAGCATATAACGAGATGCCAATCTCTGTAGAAGGCACACTCGGATCACTGGACAGTCTAATTGAAAACAGTAATTTTTCACTCAACATCAAGGCCGACATCAGCAATGCTAAATTGAGTATTGACGGAAAACTGGCAAAACCCACGCAGGGGAAAGGTCTGGATGCAGACTTGACCTTTCAGACGGATTCGCTGGCAGCATTTGAAAAACTTGCTGACAGAAAACTTCCGGCATTAGCGCCTATTGCTGTGTCCGGTCATGTAACGGAACAGGAGGGGGCATATCTTCTAAAAGGTATCAAGGCGAACCTGGCAAAATTGAGAATCGGTTTGGACGGGAAAGTCGCGGATCCGAAAAAAGTCAAAGGACTTGATCTCGCACTGACCTTCGCGGCGGATTCACTTTCGGATCTGAATGAGGTAACCGACAGTAAATTACCTGCTCTTGGCCCGATCTCATTATCAACCAGGCTCACAGACAAGGACAACGCCTATCATCTTGGTGCACTGAAACTGCAGGCCGGAGATTCTGATCTTGCGGGCGATGTTACGCTGAATATAACCGGCAAGCACCCTGCCCTGTCGGCAAAATTAAATTCAAACAAAATCGATTTGACTGTTTTTGAGAGCAAGGAAAAAGGAGAGAAGGACAAACAGAAAAAAGTGAAAAAGGAAAAAATATTTTCATCAGACCCGCTGCCACTGGAAAGTTTAAAATCAGCCGATGCCAGTTTGGATATCAATGCAAAACAGATTCATACAACTGATCTATTGCTTGAGAATGTTAAACTAGCTCTGACTTTGAATAACGGCAAGCTGGCGGTAAAACCTCTCAACGCGAATCTCGCCGGGGGCACTTTGTCAACCAATCTTAATCTTGATGCGAGCGGTGGAAAAACAGCGGTTATGGATACCAACGTTGATATCAAGAATTTTCAACCCTCTGCCCTGCCCGACCTGAAGGATAAACTGACCGGCGGTAAAACTGATATCAAGCTTAATGCAAAGGGTTCGGGGAACAGTATCAGCGCCATCATGGCGGGACTCAATGGTAATCTGCTGCTTACGATGGGTGAAGGGAAACTGAAAAGTTCCGAGACCGATGCGGCAAGCTCTGATGTGTTTTTGAAAACCTATCGCATGCTCAATCCCAAAGCATCAGGAAGCCAGGACACGCAGATTAAATGTGGTGTTGTAAAATTTGATATCAAGGACGGTATCGCCACCACCGACAAGGGGATTGCGCTTGCCACAGATAAAATGAACGTCATCGGCAGCGGTACTGTCAATCTCAAGACTGAAGCACTGGATATCGGAGTAACACCACAAGCGCGTGAAGGGGTGGGCATCAGCGCAGGTCAACTGGCTGAGCTGGTCCGGCTTCAGGGCACGCTCGCCAATCCTGAAGCAGGTATTGATACCAAAGCGGCAGTCATGGCAGGTGTTTCTGCCGGTGCGGCCGTAGCCACAGGTGGTCTCTCCATACTTGCCCAGGGATTATTTGATCGGGCAACGGCTGAGGAGGATCCTTGTGCTCTCGCACTAGGGCTCAAAACAGCAAAATCAGCTCCGGAAAAAAAGAAAGAAGAAGCGCCAAAATCTGTAACAGAAAAGGCTACAGATACAGTCAAGGATGCAGGCACTGCCATTAAGGACACATTCAAGGGGTTGTTTGATTAACAGGTGTCTGATCTAAAATCTAAAGTTTGTACTCCTTGCCGGGGCGGTATCCCGCCTCTGACTGCTGAAAAAGCGTCTGCGTTTCTATCTGAGGTGGCGGATTGGAAACTCATTGAGGATGCCACGAAGATCAGCAAGACATTTCAATTCCAGAATTTCCGCTCGACGTATAATTTTGTTCAACAAATATCAGAACTTGCAGAATCAGAGGGCCACCACCCGGTAATCACCTTTGGTTGGGGATTTTGTACTGTCTACTTGCAGACAAAAAAGATCAAGGGACTGCATGAAAATGATTTCATCATGGCCGCCAAGAT
>JACQHV010000072.1 GCA_016198885.1 Gammaproteobacteria bacterium | reverse complement strand
GTTGGCGCCGTGGGCCAGGACGCTTTTGGCACGAAGGAAGAACTCTGGAACATCCTGTCATATGTGAAACGGCCCAAAAGAAGTGGCGGAAAACCCGCATCTCAAGGGCGCACAGTGAACAAGAAACAGGACAGTAAAGAGTGAAATTGAAACAGGAAAATGAATGGAGGATACGATGATGAAATCATATAACTATTTCAAGGCCATGGTAATGGTCATGGCGATGTTGTCTCTGGGTCTGGTAACAAGTGCGTCAATGGCTGGTAATTTCGAAAAAATTGCCGGTCAGTTCAACCAGACTTATTCAAAACAGGAAGTTCTGCCTGTACCGCAAGCACAAGGCCACATAATTATGTTAACCCAGTCCAAAGGTAAAGGTACAAGCACCAACGGATCGGGATACATGGATGGGGCGCAGGTTGTGATCAATGAAATTGTTGATCTCAATCAGGGTAATGGTCCGCACAGCGGTTACGTTACGCAGACAATGCCCAATGGTGATGAGACCGTAACCAGGTTTACTGGTCAAGTTTCAACGATTCTGACTTCGGAGGGTCAGCCGAATACTACCTTTTCCGGCAGGTGGGAAAATGTGAGTGGTGCCGGTCAGTACACAGGGATCACGGGTAGTGGTACCTACAATGGTCACTTTGTCTCAGAAAAGGAGTATGTGGTTGACTGGGAAGGTTACTATTTTCTGCAATAGTTACCAAACGGGATATGTTGGGGATGGAAACATCCCCAACATATTTATCTATACCTTAATTTATATAAAGGACATATCAAACATAATGATAGAAACATGAGGTGATTCAGATGAACGCTCAAGCAGTTGTCGCAAAAGAATTTTCTCAGTATAAGTTTTTACCATTGGCCGATACACCCGCAAATACTCGCCAAGAGAAGTTGGATGATATGCTGGCCCGCTTACATCAGGGGGCAAAAACATTTGCAGCATTATCAATCGATGAAAAAATCAAACTTGCCAGCTCCATGCAAGATGGTTATATAAGGGTGGCTGAAGATCTTGTCAGGATAGCCTGCAAGGCCAAGGGTATTGAACAGGGTTCACCGCTGGAAGCGGAAGAATGGGCTACCGGACCCGTGTGTGTTGTGCGGCATTTACGCATGATCCGGGAATCTTTGCAGGCAATCAAGGATAAAGGAAATACACCCATTGGCAAAATCAGCCACACAATTGATGGGCGGCTTGCTGTGCGTGCCTTTCCGATGAGTGCGATTGACGGAATATTATTCAAAGATGTGACAGTTGATATCCACATGCAAGCCGGTATGACAGAGGACAGGATCGAATCTGATCGTGCCCGATATTACAAGAAACCGGATCATAAAGGACGCGTTGTTCTGATGCTTGGCGCTGGTAATATTACGGCCATCCCGCCAATGGATGTCATTACCAAGATGTTCAATGAAGGCAAGATGTGTATCCTCAAGATGAACCCGGTGAATGCCTATGCCGGTCCTTTTATCGAGAAGGCTTTTACCGAAGCCATTAAGAGAAATTTTCTCGCAGTTGTGTATGGTGGCGTGGAAGAGAGCCAGTATCTCATTAAACATGATCTTATTGATGAGATTCATATCACTGGTTCGGATAAAACCCATGATGCTATCGTCTGGGGTCCGCCGGGACCGGAACGGGCCGAACGTATGGCGAGAAATCAACCGGTCAATACCAAACCGATCACATCGGAACTGGGATGTGTGACGCCGGTTATTGTGGTACCTGGACCCTACAAGGACAAGGAACTGGCCTTCCAGGCAGAAGACATTACTGGTGCGTTTACACTCAATGCCGCCTTTCTCTGTTGTGCGCCGGTAGCCCTGATCACGGCAAAGGGCTGGGTTCAATGGAATGCCTTTCTCGACCACATGGATAAGGCTATTGCCGCCGTACCTCAGCGCAAGGCCTATTATCCGGGGGCAGAGGAACGCTGGCGTACTTTTACCGAGGGTCGTAAAAATATGAGTACACACGGAAAGCTTAAGGATGGCAGTACACCCTGGGCCTTGATCAAGGGATTAAGTACTGATGCAGATGAAGTGCTGTATCAGAGTGAACCGTTCTGTTCCCTTTTGACTGAAACAGCTATCAATACCTCGGACACTATCGAGTTTCTTGAACGGGCGGTGGAATTTGCCAACAGGAAACTCTGGGGCACTCTGACAGCAAATATGATTGTGCATCCGAAATCCATGCAGGATCCGAAAATCAATGAGGCAGTCGAACGTGCGATAACCAAATTGAACTATGGAACAGTGACGATCAATGGCTTTAATGGAATGTCGTTTAGCTTTGGCACCCCGCCGTGGGGTGGGCATCCGGGATCGACACTATCCGATATCCAGAGTGGACGAGGCTGGGTACATAACACTTCCATGCTGGAGGGTATTGAAAAGGCTGTCTTGCGCTTTCCGCTAGTTTCCTTTCCCAAACCTGCCTGGCACAAAAGCCACAAGACGGCACGGAAGTTAATGCCGAAACTGATGGAGCTGGAGCGGAACGGTGACTGGAGCAAGGTGCCTGGTGTGGTATTAACCGCCATGCGGGGTTGATACCACCAGTAAAACATGAACAAGTCGTTTCTTTGGCAACTGTATATCACAGGCCATACGTTGTTATTCGGCATACCGTTCCTGTTTTTTCCTAATACTGTTTTACCGTGGCTTGGATATGAACCTACCAGCGAGCCGTGGATCAGGTTGGCCGGAATTTTATTTATCGTAATCGGGTCAACAGCGTATACCGTTTATCGTCATCGGATTAAGGAGATGCTGTTGCCCGGCATTAATCTGCGTATACTCGTGGTTGCATTACTGGTGATGCTGGGAGTGAAATCAGGTTCACTTTTTTTATATATCCTGGCGGGGATTATTTTTACCGGCGTTGTTGGTTCTGCAGTTTGTTACTACACTGAAACTACTGATATTGAATATACGTAATTAATACAAAAAGCAGGTGATAAATGCCGGTACTGGCATCTGCAAGTGCAGCAAAAATATCCCGCCCTAAAATATCGGGCATTTATCACCGTGTGCGCCTGTTCAATCTGCTTGATGATCAAAAAGAGATACGGATCATCTGGATTACCAGTCCCCCCGGTGCCGGCAAGACGACCC
>JACQHV010000071.1 GCA_016198885.1 Gammaproteobacteria bacterium | reverse complement strand
TATCTTATCTCTTATTTAACCGTAAATAAAAATATGAATATGAGTAGTAATGACTGGATGGATATATTTCATGTTATTGTTCCAGTTGCATATTGTAATTATGTGCTTTTAGATAAAAGATGGGTAAGTTTTTGTGATGATGTTTTACCATTCGAGCAACCAGCACGAGCTAGTGTATACAATCGTACTTCAATTGATGACTTCCTAGATCATATGAAGAATCGAATATGAACTATAACAATCGAATTAACTTTTACTAGCTGCGTTGCTACGTATATTCGCTGGCAAGTTAACCGCAAGTCGGAATTTGGTCACAAATAAATATCATATAACCTCAATAATAATCGAGGGATCACTTCTCCTTAATGTCATGCTGAGAAAGCAAATGTTTATATGGGGATAGTTCAGGGTCAGAGTAAAAATTACTGAATATCTGGTTGTTATTTGGCTAGAGTAGAAAATGAAATTTATGAATTTTTACTTTGACCCCGAACTACAGTTGCAAGAGTAAATCGGTTACGATGTTCCCTGGATGATCGCATTAAAAATGAGTGAGAATTGATGTCAGACGGTTTCATCAAAGTGGGTAAGGTGGGTGAACTTCAGCCCGGAAGAATGAAGCGGGTCAACATCAACGGCCAGCGCATTTTGCTTGCCAATGTCGATGGTAACTTCTACGCTACCGACGATAGCTGCACTCATGAGGAGGCCTCGTTGTCGACCGGCTTTTTAAAAGGCGATCTGGTGAAATGCCCGTTGCACGGCAGTCGCTTCAATGTCCGCACCGGCGAGGTATTGGAAGAACCGGCGGAAGAGAACCTTCGAACCTATCCTGTGCGGATAGAAGGTAACGATATTCTGATAGGTTTAACGTAAGCGAGGTATATCCATGAGCAGCCCGGCCTACGCTTTACCCACTGATCCCGCCGTCGTGATGCGTTCCATCATCAAGCGCATCGCCACCGGCCCGGAATTGAGTAAAGACATTTCGTTCGAAGAAGCGTGCTCCGGCATGCGCTTCATCCTCGACGGAAAAATCGACCCGGTGCAGGCGGGAATATTTCTCATTGCGCTGCGCATGAAGCGCGAAACGGATGATGAAAACCGCGGCGTGCTCGAGGCGATCCGCGAGTCGACCCGCACCGTCATCGCGCCGGTGGATGAAGTGATCGATATCGCCGATCCGTACGATGGATTCACCCGCACGTTGCCGGCCTCGCCATTTTTGCCCGCGGTGCTTGCGGCCTGCGGCGTGCCGGCGATCTCCCACGGTGTTGAGCACATGGGCCCCAAGTACGGCGTCACGCACCGGCAGGTGCTGCGCGCGGCCAGCATATCGGTGGACCTTTCGCTTGAAGAGGCTGCTGCACGACTCCATGATCCCAACATCGGTTGGGCCTATGTCGATCAGAAGACGTTCTGTCCCAAACTCTATAATCTCGCATCACTTCGCACCCTGATCGTCAAGCGCCCCGCCATTACCACGGCGGAAGTATTGGCCGGGCCCGTTCGCGGACGCCAGAAAACGCATCTTGTCACGGGCTACGTGCATAAACCCTATCCGCGTATCTATGCGCTGCTCGCGCGTCACGCGGGTTTTGATTCGGCGCTGATTGTGCGCGGCGTGGAAGGCGGCGTGATGCCCTCGCTGCGCCAGACCGGCAAGGCGTTTTATTACCATGACAAGGGCGATGAACAGTCCATGGAGTTCAGCCCGGCGGATTTGGGCATCGACCAGCCGGTGCGCGCGCCGCAGATTCCCGGCACTGTCGTCAAAGAAGGAGAGGAAGGCGATGATGTGACCGCCGGTTTCGACATGGCTGCGGTAGCCAAAGCTGCGGCCGAAGCTGGTTTGGAGGCGCTTACCGGCACACCAGGCCCTACCCGAGACGCCTTGGTTTGCGCCGCGGCATTATGCCTCTGGCATCTCAAACGCCATGATACGTTGAAAAGCGCTGCAGACGCAGTACGGAAGGTGCTTGATTCTGGCCTGGCGCTTGCGCGTGTACGGCGCTGAACGTGGATGTCCTTCAGGTTCAGGCGCAGATAGCCGGGATTGAATGAGCAGGAGTGATTTTTAGCTCTTTGATAGTCGTTCTTATGTATCCCGCATTCACGACACTTGTTCAGTCGCGTTCGGTTTCCTACCTATTGCGACACTTATACTTCCCTGTACGTCGTCCATAAACATCGTCCATATCACCGCTATATTCGCACTTCCTTGTGCATCAATTTTGACCAATAGGCCTTCCGCACGATGTAGCGAGCGAAGGCTAATCGAGGCAAAGCTTCCGCTCCTGCTCACGCCCCTTGCCTACGTCCTGTAGGTAAAGATGTTCGAAAAAGCGGAGTGTATAGATAATACATGAGTATTTTGAGGGCATCTTTAACGAAGAGTAGTCGAGCGCAGTAGTCGTGCTAAGGTCTATCATTCTCGATGATACGGATGATTTTTTAAGATTGTCCATGCACGATAAATTTGCTCTGCAATGATAACCCTGACCAATGAATGTGGTAATGTCATGGCAGACAGAGACCATATTTCATCAGCACTTTTTTTAAAATCATCATTCAGTCCATCTGCGCCGCCGATAATAAGTGATACATCCCGTCCTTGCAGAAACCAGGATTCAATCTTTTTTGATAATTGTATGCTATTCATTTGCTTGCCTTTTTCATCAAAAGCAATCATCAGGGAATTATTGGGAACAGCCGCACGTATGCGTTTCTCTTCTTCCTTTACTGCTTTTTTAACAGGAATTGATTTGCCGCGAACCGCGGGTGAAATTTCAATTAAGTCCAGACGTAATTCTGCCGGCAAGCGTTTGTTGTATTCATTAAAACCTTCCCTGATCCAGGCAGGCATGCGTTTGCCTACCACAATCAGATGCAGTCGCACGGCTATAACGATGAAGAGAACTGCCTGGATGATACAGACCAGAGCTTCTCAAGTTGATAATATTCTCTGATGGGAGGGCGCATGATGTGAATAATAATATCTCCAAGATCTATCAATACCCAGTCTCCCTGTAAATGGCCTTCTATACCCAGAGGTTTGATATGTTTTGCATTTACCGCCTCGATGGTTTTATCAGCAAGCGCCTTTACCTGGCGATCAGATTTTCCACTGGCGATGATCATCATATCGGTGATGGAGGTCAGCCGTTTGACATCCAGGGTTTTGATATCCACTGCCTTCAGGTCTTCAAGCGCATTAATTACGATTCTGGCCAGTTCTTTTGTCGTCATGTTTTGGATTTATACAGGTTATTGTTATGTATGAATTCGATAATCTCATCCGGTAATAAAAACTTCGCATTCATTCCCCCTGAAATAATATTCCGGATCTGTGTTGCTGATATGTCCAGTATCGGCATGATCATTTTGTGTATTTTCCCCGCCGGAGTCTTGTGCAGGAGTTGAACGTCACTGACAGAGCGGGTGTTCAATAATGTATTCAGATCAGGGGTGTTTTGTTCAGCTGTATTGTTGGGTCGATCAGCAATAACGATGTGTGTGTAATCCAGAATTGATTGCCATTGATGCCAGGTATGCAATGTATTAAAGGCATCCATTCCCATCAGCAGGCAGACTGGTCTTTCCCCTACCCTGCCCCGGATGGCACTGACTGTATCAATAGTATAAGACACATCTTTTCTGTGCAGCTCGCAGTCATCGATAGTTAAACCTTGTATATCCTTTATTGCCATTTTGAGCATGGCCAACCGTTGCCCGGGGCTTGCATGCGGAGAATGACGATGCGGTGGTGTATAAAGCGGTATCAAACGGACTTCTGCCAGATCAAGCCGTTCATAGCATTCCACTGCCAGACGCAGATGACCGTAATGTACTGGATCGAATGTGCCTCCCAAAATTCCGATCAGCTTCAACATAGAGCTATAAGCTACAAGCTACAAGCCACAAGAGTGAAGTTTGTAAATTGTATTCTTTCACTTATAACTAGTAGCTAATTGCTTGTGGCTAAGTCCGAATATGGCCATCACCAATAACGACATATTTTTGCGATGTCAGTCCTTCAAGCCCTACCGGGCCACGTGCATGAAACTTGTCAGTACTGATACCGATCTCCGCTCCCAGGCCATACTCATAGCCATCGGCAAAGCGGGTTGAGGCATTGACCATGACCGAGCTGGAATCAACCTCCCTCAGAAAACGATTGGCCCGATCTTTATCTTCGGTCACAATGCAGTCGGTATGATGTGACCCGTATTTTTCAATATGATCGATGGCTTGATCGAGTCCATCAACAATGCGCAGAGACATAATCGGCCCAAGATATTCAGTCCTGTAGTCATCTTCAGTTGCAGATTTTATATAAGGGAGCAATTTGCGCGACCTGTCACAGCCGCGGATCTCAACATTGGCTTTCTTGAACATCGGCCCGAGTTTTTCCAGCGCCTGTTTTGCAATTCCTTCCGCGACAAGCAAACATTCCATGGTATTGCAGGTGCCATAACGCTGTGTCTTGGCGTTATAGGCAATTTTGACGGCCTTGTCCAGGTCAGCGCGGTCATCAATATAGACATGACAGATCCCATCAAGATGTTTGATGACTGGCATACGCGCCTCGGCGCTGACCCTTTCGATCAAACCTTTGCCCCCGCGCGGAACGATGACATCAACATATTCAGACATGCGCAATAATTCACCAACAGCATCCCTGTCTACAGTCTCGATTACTTGTACCGCATCGACGGGTAACCCTGCGGCATTTAGTCCTTGCCGCAAACATGATGCTATCGCGAGGTTGGATTGCATGGCCTCTGAGCCGCCACGCAGGATGGTGGCATTGCCTGATTTAAGACAGAGACCTGCTGCATCAGCAGTGACGTTCGGCCTTGCTTCATAAATAATGCCAATGACACCAAGAGGAACACGCATCTGCCCCACCTTGATGCCGGTCGGGCGTTGTTTCAACTCAGTAATCTTGCCAATGGGATCATCCAGTTCCGCCACCTGCCTCAGCCCATCTGCCATTTCCTCTATCCGCTTTCTTGTAAGTTCCAGGCGATCCAGCATGGCCGCATCAAGACCATTTTCACTTGCAGCATGTATATCGTTCTGGTTCGCCTGCAGCAACGTATCCTGTTGTGCAAGGATAATATCGGCAATCTTCAGGAGTGCATCATTTTTTGCTTTGGTTTCTGCGCGCGCCATGAGCCGTGCGGCCCTGCGCGCGCGTTTGCCGATTTCTTGCATATAATTTTTGATATCCATATTCAATCAAGTATAAATAAATTCAGGTTTTATCAGGGAATTACCGGCGAGCGACAATAAAAATATCTGGAATAAATCCCAGACAATGGCCCTGTCTGAACTTTTTATTTTTCTGTCGATATATACAGCGGTCCTGAGTAATGCATGCAGATCATCAGATGTGTGTTGGTGTAACGTGGTTTTAACTGCATGTTGGCGTTCAGCACCTTTAATATTTTCTTTTTTGAACAGTTCATCAAGCGAGACACCGGATTTAGCAGAGTAACTAAGGGAACAGAGGCGCCGGAATTCCCACATAAGGGCGCCGTAGATAGCCATGGGATCTACACCTTCGCTCTTCAACCCGCTTAACATACGCACGGTCTGCCTGGCATCACCAGCAAGCGCAGAACCAATTAATTGAAATACATCAAAACGTGTACTGTCTGTGACGGAGGATAATATCTCATCAACGTCAATTTCATTTTTTTTGGCCAGCAGGCACAATTTTTCAATTTCCTGACTGGCTGCCAGTAGATTGCCTTCCACTCGTTCGGCGATGAGGCGGGCGGCAAGTCCGTTTATTTGTTTACCATGTTTTTGTGTACGTTGCTGGATCCAGTCCGGTAAACGCCTTGCATCAATCGGCCAGATTTCTATCGTGATCCCTGCATCATCCAATATCCTGTACCATTTGGTTTCCTGAGTTTTTTTATCGAGTTTATTTGCCGTAATGATCAGTACGTTATCCGGGGGTGGTTGTTCAGCATATCGAACCAGCACGTCGCCGCCATCCCTGCCTGGTTTTTTATCGCCAAGGCGTAATTCGAGCAACCGTCTGGAAGAGAAAAGCGAAAGATTGGCGCTTGCTTCTATTAATGAATTCCAGTCAAAACCGTTGCCTACATCCAGTACCAGGCGTTCTTCGAAATTTCGTTCACGCGCGAATCGGCGTACTTCATCTGCGCATTCCATTACCTGTAAGGGTTCATCACCGCTGATGAGATAAATCGGGGCGAGACCTGAACGATTGAGGTTTGAGAAAAGTTGATCGGCCCTAAGGCGCATTCCGGTTTATTCGGTTACCGCTTGCAGACGTCTCAACACGTTTGACGCGGCATGTCTGACGATGTCGTCACGGAGCACACGTTCTTCTTCAAATTTGCCAAGCACGGCGTCTTCATCAAAGGTATAGTCAGTGACTGCAGTTACCGGTTCTGATTTTAATATAGTATCGCCATCCGATCCGGTAATGGAAAGACTGGCACGATAGGTAATTTCATATTCCTCAACCTTGCCTGTCTGTGGTGACACAGACAGGACACGGCGATCGAAAGATTCATTGCTGAGATTGATAATATATTTCGCATCAGAAACAGATTTAACCGGGGTCACATCGGCGTTTTGCAATTGTATTTTAACTTCTTTTGCCAGGGCATTCGCCCCATTTGATTGCACATAGACCTGAGAATGTTGCAACGCCTGGAGGTTGGAACCACGCAGCTGAAAACCGCAGGCACCAAGACCGCATATAAGTGATAAAAACACCGCAAGGCGAAATGTCATTTACCCATCCTGAACAAGATTGTGTAGTAATTGTATTCTAAATAAAGTTGTAGCTTATTATGCAACGACAATATTAACCAGTCGACCCGGCACCACAATTATTTTCTTTATATCCTTGCCTGCAGTAAAGCGTTTTACGTTTTCATCAGCCAAAGCGGCCTTCTCGATATGGACCTGTTTTGCAGTAACCGGGACTTTGATACTGGCGCGCAGCTTGCCGTTGACCTGGATTACCAGATCAATCTCGTCCTGTTTCAAGGCTTCAGGGTCAGGTTCCGGCCAGAGTACTTTGAGAATATCTTTACCATAACCCAGTTCACACCAGAGGACGTCACAGATATGTGGTGTGATGGGGTAAAGGACACGGAGAAGTATACTGAAACCTTCACGCTCAGTATCAATCTTATGCCGTACGTTTGGTTCGCCACGAATCATGGAAAGCGTGTTAAATATTTTCATGCAACCGGATACAACCGTGTTGAATTGTAGCCGGTGATAATCAAAGTTGATTTGTTCGAGAATCTGGTGCACTTCCCTCCGTATACATTTCAGGTTGGCCGGGATCTCTTCAGGATTGTAACCGGGCCAGGGATTGTCCGGGTAGGTTTCATTATTTGCTCTGATAATATTGTAGTTCTGTTCATCACCGAAGTAATGCCATAGTTTTTTCAGGAAACGATTGGCTCCTTCAATACCGGCATCCGACCATTCCAGCGTCTGTTCCGGCGGTGAGGCGAAAATTATAAAAAGACGCGCGGTATCAGCGCCGTACTTCTCGATCAGCATTTGCGGATCAACACCGTTGTTCTTGGATTTGGACATGGTGCCGATGCCGCCAGAATCCACCGGCTGGTCGTCACTGATCAAAAAAGCGCCGAGTGGTTTACCGCGTTCATCGGTTTTTATTTTTACATCCACAGGATTGAAATAGGCAATACGTCCACCAGCCAATTTGCGGAAAAAGATTTCGTTCAGCACCATGCCTTGCGTGAGCAAATTGGTGAAGGGTTCGTCAAAATTGACAAGATTGAGATCACGCATGACGCGCGTCCAGAAACGCGAATATAACAGATGCAGTATAGCATGCTCGATGCCGCCGATGTATTGATCCACCGGCATCCAGTACTGCACGCGTTTGTCCACCATCGCCCGATCATTATCCGGACAGGCATAGCGTAAGTAGTACCATGATGAATC
>JACQHV010000070.1 GCA_016198885.1 Gammaproteobacteria bacterium | reverse complement strand
CACCTGGTCAAGGAGATCGATGCGCTGGGTGGTCTCATGGCGCTGGCCGCGGATCAGTGTGGCATACAGTTCCGGATACTTAATGCCAGCAAGGGACCTGCCGTGCGTGCGACCCGCGCCCAGATTGATCGAGCACTCTATAAGACATCAGTCCGATCGGCGCTGGAGAAACAGGAAAATCTGCGAATCTTTCAACAGGCCGTCGATGATCTGATAGTCGAAGGTGATCACGTTAAAGGTGTCGTGACGCAAATGGGATTCAGGTTCATGGCCGAGTGCGTGGTTTTGACGGTAGGCACTTTTCTTGGCGGAAAGATCCATGTCGGAGACGCCAATTACACCGGGGGCCGCGCAGGTGATCCACCCGCCAATGCCCTGGCAAAACGCCTGCGGGAACTGCCTTTTCGTGTTGGACGCCTGAAAACGGGCACACCGCCGCGCATTGACGGCAACACTATTGATTACAGTCAATTGCAGGTTCAGGCAGGTGATGAGCCGGTACCGGTGTTTTCGTTTATCGGTACTGCGAATGATCATCCGCACCAGGTCTTCTGCCATATCACCCATACCAATAAACGCACACATGAGATTATACGTAACGCAATTGATCGTTCACCAATGTACAACGGCAGTATCGAGAGTATCGGGCCGCGCTATTGTCCCTCTGTGGAAGACAAGGTAATGCGTTTTGCAGAAAAGACATCGCACCAGATCTTCATTGAACCGGAAGGACTGAATACCCGCGAGGTTTATCCAAACGGGATATCAACCAGTCTGCCGTTCGATGTCCAGTATGATCTGGTTCGGTCCATCAAAGGATTTGAACAGGCCCATATCACCCGCCCGGGTTATGCCATCGAATATGATTTCTTCGATCCACGGGATCTGCATCCCTGGCTTGAAACAAAGTATTTATTCAACCTGTTCTTTGCCGGACAGATCAATGGCACGACAGGTTATGAAGAGGCTGCCGCGCAGGGTATTATCGCAGGACTCAATGCAGCGTTGCGGATTCAGGAACGTGTACCGTGGAGTCCGCGGCGGGATCAGGCCTATATCGGGGTATTGATCGACGATCTGACGACACGCGGTACCAGCGAGCCCTATCGTATGTTTACCAGCCGGGCGGAATATCGTCTTCTCCTGCGCGAAGATAATGCCGACCTCAGATTGACTGAAATCGGCCGTGCACATGGACTGATCGATGATCATCGCTGGCATAAGTTTGAACAGAAACGCGAGGCCATAGAGAAGGAAAAAGAACGCCTTGAAAATATCCAGGTAAGTCCCGACTCCCTGCCGGAAGGCACAGCCGGCCAGGTCCTGGAACTCACACATGAATACAATCTGCTGCAACTCCTGCGCAGGCCTGATGTCGGTTATGTTCAATTAATGGAATTGTTGAACCTGGATTGCAGTGATATTGATCCCAAGGTGGCTGAGCAGGTTGAGATCCAGGCCAAGTACAGCGGTTACATTGATCGCCAGGAGGCCGAGATCCAACGCAACCGGAACCATGAAGAAATGGTGTTGCCTGAGGGTATCGATTTCACAGAGGTCAAGGGACTCTCGGCTGAAGTGGTGCAGAAATTGTCAGCGCAGCGGCCATATAATCTGGGGCAGGCGTCACGCATCCCCGGCATCACCCCGGCCGCCATTTCGTTGTTGCGCATCTATCTCAAGAAACAGAAGTTGCCATTCAAGAAAACCGCTTGAGCAGGTGATGTCCCTGTTTGGTCAATATTCCGGCCGCCAAGAATTGTCATTCCGAGCGAATGCGGGGAATCCGTCGTTGGTATTCCTCGTGCACAATGAGGGGTCTCAAGATTCCTCAGCAGTTCCCTCGTATCCACTCGGGACAAGCCTCGGAATGACAAACTGATCTGCTAACCTTGAGTGATTCATCTCATCTCGCCAGCCGGGTTCAGGAAGGACTGATTAAACTCGGCATGCAGCCGGATGAACATCCCGTAAACGCCTATCTGGAGTATCTCTCGTTATTAGCTCAGTGGAACCGGGCCTATAACCTGACATCGGTAAAAAAGCCCGAACACATGCTGACCCATCATATTCTGGACAGCCTGTCTGTCCTGCCTTATCTGCATGGTGAACACTGTCTTGATGTCGGGACCGGCGCAGGGCTGCCCGGAATGATCCTGGCGCTTGCCAGACCGGAAACACACTGGGTGTTGCTGGACAGCAACCGCAAGAAGATCAGGTTTGTCAATCATGCAATACTGGAACTGAAGCTCAATAATGTGGAGGCAGTGTGCACCAGAGTCGAAAGATTTAAATACAGCAGGAATTTCTCGACGATTATTACCCGCGCATATGGGAGTTTAGTTACCATTTACCGGCACGCCAGACATCTCTTGTCACCGGACGGCCGGTTACTCGCCATGAAAGGAACTGATATTTCTGCGGAATTGGCGGAACTGGAAGAGGCCGCTATAACAAAACATGTGCATATACTTAATGTGCCGGGAGTGGATAAAGGACGTTGTCTCGTTGAAATCATGGCCTCCTCTGGGAGTAACTGCTGAAAATTCCATCACATTTTCAAGGTGTCCATCCGGGAATCGACTGTGCAATAATACCCGGATAATGAATAAGCTTTACCATTGCGTTCTGCAACGGATGTTATGACCAAGATCATCGCCATTGCCAATCAAAAAGGGGGTGTCGGTAAGACGACAACAAGTGTTAATCTCGCTGCGTCACTGGCGGCGGCCAGACGGCGTGTATTACTGGTAGACAATGATCCACAGGGCAATGCCACCATGGGCAGTGGAATTAATAAACTCAATCTCAGAGTATCCACCTATGATGTCCTGATGGGCGACAAAACCATCTCCGAAGTTATCACGAGGTCTGAAGAAAGTGGTTACGATCTCCTGCCCAGCAATTCTGATCTGACGGGCGCAGAAGTTGCCTTGCTGGATGAACTGGCGAGGGAAGTCCGTTTGCGGACTGCGCTTGAGACAATCAAGGATAATTACGATTTTATCTTTATCGATTGTCCTCCCGCACTGAATATGCTGACAGTGAATGCTTTAGTGGCCGCCACTGCAGTCATTATTCCCATGCAATGTGAATAT
>JACQHV010000068.1 GCA_016198885.1 Gammaproteobacteria bacterium | reverse complement strand
GGCGGCAAATTGGCAGGTATACTGTCTGATCGTGATATCAAACTCTATCTCGGTCCGGACCTGGATTATCCGGATACTGGTGACACTACTGTCCGGGATGTCTATCTGGAAAATCCCTATGTTGTTGATCTGAATGAATCTCTCGATAATGTTCTTATTACCATGGCAGAGAAACATATTGGTTCGGTGTTAGTAACCCGGGATGGGAAACTGGCTGGCCTGTTTACTGCAACAGATGCCTGCCGAAGTTATGCAGAACATTTGAGGAAGCAGTTTCACCCCTCAGGAGGGGATGAAGCAGCTTAAAATAGCTCTTTTGTCCAACTGTTTCGTTGCGACATTTGGATACAAACCATCCATGAACAAAAAAGAGGACAGATTTATTATTTCAATTCGTTATTTTTAGGTTGGAGCTGGATATATTTCATGTCGATCAGGTAATCCAGCACAAGTGTAATAATGCAGGTGGCCAGGAATAAAGCCGCACTCCAGTAAAGGCCAAATACACTAAAAACAATCATTACTCCTGCCGGTAAGGCCAGAAGATAAGTTGAGAAACGGGCGATTCCTCCTTTTTCAGGTTTAAACACTGAACCACAACCTGGACAATATATATGCCAGTAGGGTGCTCCAATCCATACTGTCCAGGATGATATCTTATCGGATAAGCAAGCGGGACATTTCATTTTCTATTTGCTCAGTTGTATTCTCCAGCATATTCATCTGTTAATTCTTCATCAATTAATACATGAAGGTTATACACGCTGGGGCTGTTATCTCCATCCATGATTGCGCGCCCGATGGCTTCATGGGCACTACCATAATCATGCTTGAGGTAATTCAGGGCAGAAAGCATAAAAGCCTCGTCCGGTTGTTTTGCATTCTCTTGCAGTGAATCTTCGAATATATCGATCAGGTCATTGATAATCGCGAGTACCTTATCGTCAAATTGGAGATAATGGATGGAATCCGGGTCAATATGAAATGCCTCTCGCATGGCTATCACACCTTGCGTCAGATCACCGGCAGCCGCAGCCGCTATTGCATAACCCACTTTCGGTATACCTGCGTTCGGAAAGTATTCTGCGTCTTTAGCGAAGATATCGAGTGCAGTTTGCAACTCACCTTGTGCGAGGACGGTCCAGCCAGCGCTGTCTATTCCAAAAAGATTACTGGTTGAGTATATATTTTTTTCATAACTATTACCTGAGGGACTATAGTTTGCGGAACTATAAGCGGGGGAGTTGTAGGAATATACAGGGGAATAATATACATATGGATAAGAATACAAGTAGTAACTGAAAAATATAAAGGGATAATAACTGAAGTATTTACAGTGTCCATGTTGCCAGTGGTGTTTATTATGTTTTTTGTGTTTATCATCGTTTTGTTGTCTGGTTGTTAAAAATTGTTTGTTATAGTTATTTTTTCCTGAAACCACGTGTTGTCTTGTGCTTTTGCTCAGTTTACGGTCACTATTGGAAAGACTGTAATTTACATTGTGTCCATATTCTTTACGCTGTCCAAGTTGCTCTTGATGTTTTTTATTTTCAGCCTGATGAAAGTTTCCATGTAATTTTTGAGAATTTACGTATCCCTGTACTTTGTTTTGTGTCAGATATCCTTGTAATTTTTGAGTTTTTATCTGTATTTGTTTTTCACCGGATGTGAAATTTCCCTGTCCTGCATGATAATTATTCTGTCTCTGCCCATGTACTTGTTTGAAATTCCCCTGTTGTTGCGTGCGGCTTTGGTCCTGTCTTGTGCTTATTTGTTGTTGAGTTCTGTTAAGCCCGCGATTATTGGAAATACCGCCAGGTCCACGATTAACCGACGTCCCTTGAAGCCCGCGGTGGTGTCCGGAAAGAGAACCAGCTGCATTATTTGCGTGACCAGTTGCCGGAATAACAAAGGCAAGGCAAACCGAAACCTGCAGTAACAAGGATAAAGGAATTCTCCAATACCGGCCCCGCATAACGCATACCCCTACAGTGTTTCTTTCCACCTAATTATATGACATTGGCAGCCTCAGAAGTGTTCCCGAAGCATGGGTATTTTGAAAATCTCCTGCAGAATCTGGTTCGAAAAAAGTGAGGAATATTGAACAATAATAATGCTTAAGGTAGGTTAGCATCATGATGAAATCTTTCTGTCCCATTTTTATTTTTATCTTCTTCCTGATCAGCTTTACGGCAGGTGCTGATACTGCAACCGTCGATATCAGGGAATGGCATGTGCCCTGGGAAAAATCACGGCCAAGGGACCCGTATGTCGATCAGAAAGGCCGTATCTGGTTCTGTGGACAAGCGGGCCGGTATATTGCCTATTTCGATCCAAAGTCAGAACAATTCAAAAAATATGATCTGGATGAAGGTTCAGCGCCGCATAATCTGATTGTGGATAGAGAAGGGTTTGTCTGGTTTGCAGAGAATGCAGGCGGTTATATCGGCAAGCTCGATCCTGAGACCGGTGACATCCGGAAATTCCCGATGCCTGATCCGGAAGTAACAGACCCCCATACACTCGCATTCGACAGCAAGGGAGATATCTGGTTTACGGCACAGCTCAGTAATATCGTAGGGAAACTGTCTGTAAAGACAGGCGAAATTAAACTCATCCCGGTTACGACAGAAGACGCTCGACCTTACGGGATCAAGGTGGATTCCAGAGACAGGCCGTGGATAGTATTGTTCGGCACAAATAAGCTCGCCACCGTTGATCCGGAAACATTCAAGTTGAAGGAATATGAATTACCACGCAAGGAGATCCGGCCACGGCGTCTTGCGATTACATCCTCCGACAAGATCTGGATTGTGGATTATGCCACGGGCCGTCTGGGCCGTTTCGATCCAGTAGCAGAAAGCTATATTGAAAGACGCATGCCTGGCGGGGACAACGCTGAGCCTTATGCCATGACGGTTGATGACAAAGACAGGTTGTGGTTTGTGGAAACGGGTCTTAATCCTAACCGTCTCATCGGTTTTAGCCCTTGGACAAAAGAATTTTCCCATATTGCGGATATCCCCAGTGGTGGACGTACCGTGAGGCATATGTATTATCATCCGGCAACACGCGAGATCTGGTTCGGGACGGACACCAATTTTATCGGGCGTGCAATAGTTCCGGAATAACCGAAAAAAGTGAGCAGATTTATATTTATGAATGAGCCCGGAAAATATGAGGGGCTGGAGTCGAATGACCCCAGCCCCTTTTCCCTTACTGGCGAATGTTGTATTTAACTAGCTGGTCTGTTGATTGATATGGTCCATCAGGGCAGGTGTTGCCTGTCCATCAACGATCAAACCATGATCATTCTGGTACTGGCGGATAGCGCTCTGCGTCTGTTGGCCGTTGACGCCATCCACGGGACCAGGATTATAACCGAGTTTCTGCAATCCTTTCTGGATCCCGGCAACAGTTGATTTATGGTTGCTGGTCGGCTGTTGTGTTGGCTGATTACTTCCCTGTTTCCAGGCCGGTTCACCCAGGTTCACCTGATCTTTATCAGTCAATAAACCTGTGAGTGCGCCTCCTGCTGCGCCAAGCACAGCTCCTTCCACTACAGAAAGACCCGTTACCGCACCAACTATTGCGCCTGCACCCGCACCGATACCGGCGCCACTGACACCTCTCTCTTCAGGCGTCGTACCACAGGCGCAAATCAACATACACAGACCTAGTACTGAAGTTATACGCATTTTCATATAAACAACCTCCTTTGCGTGATAGACATGTTGTTTATATATCAAAATGAGCATGTTCCCGATATGAAGAGTGTCACAGTTATAAGATTTACTATGTGATTTCTTTCACATAAATCGACGTGGATATCAATTTTTCGTGGGCGACTTCTCATGAAGGGATCGGAGTTATTCACGCGAGAATTTATTATACGTTTCTTCAAATACCTCCAACACGGTTACGCAGGTGTTCTGCCAGACGGCGCATGGCGGGGGATGGATCCGCTGGATCAAGATGCACATTAATAATGTAGGGTGAGCGATGGGCCAACGCATGTGTCAACGCCGTTTCAAATTGATCCTCGGTCGGTGCATCAAATCCGCGCAACGGACCGAATACCTCGCCTAATCGATCGAAACGCCATTCACTGATATCGTTAAACGGGCCGTCCAGAATGAATCGTTCGGTGCTGTAGCCGCGATTGTTGAAGATGATAACGATCGGTGCAAGTCCAAGGGTGCAATGTGTTGCCAACTCTGTGCCGGTCATCTGGAATGCGCCATCGCCGACCAGGATCAGGGCGCGGCGGTCCGGTCGTGCAATCTGCGCACCCAGTGCCGCAGGTACTGCGAAACCCATGGTAGTGTAAAAGGCCGAGGCGAGAAACTCGGTGCGCTCATGTACGCGCAGTTCCAATGCTGCGAACAGGCAGTCGCCAATATCACAGATCACCATTAAATCCGATGTAAGTGCAGCATTTAACCGTCCGATAAGCCGGGCGATACTCATCGGTCGCCCGTGTTCCGGGAATCCCGGCGCTCCAACGATTGGTGGCAATTCCGGCAGGGATTCTTTGCGAGTGTGTACTGAATGTGCCAGGGCGTAGAGAAAATCACCAAGGGCCACGCGCGGATAGCGATGATGGCGGATGATGACCTCACCCTGTGCCACGCGCACCATGCGGTTAGGATCGAGCCGCGCCGTATAGATACCAGTATCAACATCATTCAGGGTTACGCCCAGCATCAATAATAGATCGGACTGCTCCACCAGATAGCGCGTGTTTTCTGAACACATCGCGCCCTCGTAGACGCCGATATAGGCGGGATGGCGTTCTGCGATCACTGATTTGCCAGTCAATGTTGCGGCAATCGGCAAGTTCGCGTGTTCGATAAGATCAACCAGCGCATCCTGCAAGCCACGGCGATGCACCTCGACGCCGGCGATCACGATAGGTGTAACTGCCTTGTTGAGTAATTCGACTGTCTCGGCGACGGCCTCAGCCAGCGCAGCATCGTCACTGATCAGCTCTTGCATTGGATCGGCGGGAACCTTGTAACCTTCGACCTCTACCATATCGCGTGGCAATTCGATATAGACCGGTTTACTCAAGTGTTTTGCAGCAGTGATGGCGCGTTCAATCTGACGGAATGCCATGACTGGATCATCCAGCACCGCAGATGCGCAGGTGATGCGGTCGAAGATCTCTCGCTGGAAGGTAAACGGCCCGAAGCGATGATGGATAAGGGGATCTTCACGTTGTTCGCGTACGCCGGGGGCGCCACTGATCACCACTACAGGCGATGATTCCGCGTATGCCCCCGCGACGGCATTAACGACATTTAAGGCACCAACACCATAAGTCACAGCGAGTGCACCGATCCCCTGGCAACGCGCATAACCATCGGCGGCAAAGGCGGCCGTGTCCTCGCGTGTTGTGCCGATGTGACGTATCGGGCTCTGCGTGATCTGCTCGTAAAACCGCAACACATAGTCGCCAGGCACGCCGAAGATATGATGTGCGCCTGCTGCATGCAGGCATGCCAGCAGATGCTGCCCGATGGACTTTCCTGTAATAATACTTTCGCTCGGTGCGGCGCTCTTTTGTGCGATAGGTTGCGTAGACATATACTGGTCCGTGTGCAGTATTGCTCCTTACACAAATTATGGCACGCGCAGCAGATATTGGTATGACAGTTTGTCAATGTTCCGGGTGTTGCGCGCTCAGCAACAGCGGTTTATGCCGGACCATTTGTGCTGTTGTTCTATTTCATAGAACGCCTTTCGATCAAGCGGTTGGGTTTCCTGTGCATGATGATGTTGTTGCCAATGTACCAGGTAATGTTCGTAGGCATTATCACCTGACAGAGTACGCAGCCATTGCCAGATATTACGCAAGGTATGACGCATCGTTTCCATGATGCGGCCTTTATTCAAGGACCAGACGTGTTTGGACATATGGTGTCTCCGAGATCAAGAGGCGACGGCGACCACTGATGGTCAGATAGCAGACCCTCATCGTGTCCAGCACGAGCACCCAGGTGGTTGCGAGGAACACTACCGTCAACAGTGCATCAAGCCGATCGTTGAATATCAGTTGCGTGGTCTGGGCGATTTTATCTGCGGGCAACACTCCACCGGCGAGTTGTTCAGTAAGCAGTTTGGCATGCGCGAGAAAACCGATGCGGGGTTCTGCATTCAGCAATTTTTCCAGCGCGGCGGTGGTAGTAACAGTCACGAGCCAGACGAGCGGTAACGCGGTTACCCATGCGTAGCGAAGTTTACCCGATTTCACCAGGATGGTGGTCCCTACGCACAAGGCGATGGCGGCCAGCATCTGATTTGCAATCCCGAACAGCGGCCACAGACTGTTGATACCGCCCAGGGGATCAATAGTGCCCATATATAAAAAGTATCCCCACGCGCCTACCACCAGCCCGCTGCTCAGCAATACGCCCGGATACCAGCTGGTGCGGCCCAGGTTGGGAAAAACGTTGCCGAGCAGGTCCTGGAGCATGAACCGCGCGACGCGTGTGCCGGCATCCAGTGTGGTGAGGATGAAGAGGGCCTCGAACATGATGGCGAAGTGATACCAGAGCGCGGGCCAGCCGCTGCCGAATGCACTCGCGAAGATGCTTGCCATACCCACCGCCAGCGAAGGCGCCCCCCCGGTACGGGCAAAGAGTGTGGACTCGCCCATCGCCACAGCCAGTGAATGCATCTCGACCTCGGTAACGGGAAATCCGTATTGAGCGATCGTGGCCACGGCCTCGTGGGCCTCTGTGCCGACAATACCCGCCGGGCTGTTAATGGCGAAATAAATCCCCGGTTCGAGCACGGTCGCGGCGATCATGGCCATGATCCCCACGAAAGATTCAATCATCATGGCCCCGTAGCCGATGAAACGGGCGTCTTTCTCATTGGTAATCAATTTGGGTGTGGTTCCCGAGGCAATCAACGAGTGAAAGCCGGAGATTGCACCGCAGGCGATGGTAATAAACACAAATGGAAAAAGTTTGCCTGCAAAGATCGGTCCGGTACCGTTAACAAATTGTGTCACGGCCGGCATCTTCATTTCCGGTTGCACGAGCATGATGGCGATCGCAAGGATGAGAATCGTCCCGATCTTCATGAAGGTGGAAAGGTAATCACGCGGGGCGAGCAACAGCCATACCGGTAATACCGCTGCGGCAAAACCATAAGCAATTATCATGAGTGCAAGTTCAGGCCCGTCATAGTTGAACCACTCGCGCAGACCCGGTTGTTGATCGATCCAGCCGCCGCTGGCAACGGCAAATAGCAGCAGGGAAACGCCAATCAATGTTGCTTCCCACACCCGGCCCGGCCGGATGTTACGCAAATATAATCCAACCAGGATCGCGATAGGGATAGTCGCGGCGACAGTCGAGGTGGCCCACGGGCTGTGTTTCATTGCATTCACAACAACCAGGCCCAATACCGCGATCAGAATGATCATGATCATCATGACCCCGATCAGCGCTACCGCGCCGCCGATTGCACCGAGTTCGTCGCGGGCCATCTGGCCTAACGATCGCCCGTCGCGCCGGATGGAGAAAAAGAGAATAATGAAGTCCTGCACGCAACCACCCAGGACGGCGCCGATCAGTATCCATAATGTGCCCGGAAGATAACCGAACTGCGCCGCCAGCGT
>JACQHV010000081.1 GCA_016198885.1 Gammaproteobacteria bacterium | reverse complement strand
CATCATCCGGCCTGAAGAAGTCCAACAACCGTTTAAGCGGGCCACTTCCATCTTCTACCTTATTATTTTTTTCATCCATGTCTTGTTGAACCACGATTTCTGTATCTTCGGTTTTTTGTTCCTCTTCCTTTGAAGGCGCTTCAATTGCGATGTCGGCAGTGCCGCCGGCATAAGTGTAAGCACCCAACGTACCATCACTGGTATAGGAATACACAATATCATTGACTACAATCGGAGACGCAATGATCTTGGTGTCTGAGACTTGTGTACGCGAAACAAATTCACCCGTAGCCTTATCCAGCCAATGCAGATAACCTTCCAGATCACCGACAACAACCAGATCCCCTATGCTTGCCGGAGCTGTGACCGCCCTGGCCTGTAATTTCTCCTGTTTCCAGATGGAGTTGCCTGTAAATCGATCCAGTGCCCAGACGTGACTGTTATCGTCAGTAATATAGATGTTTCTATCGTCGGCACATAAACCGGCGAATGAAGAAATATCACGTGTCCAGAGTATTCGCCCGCCATCCAATGTTACCGCAGCGATGCGTCCCTGAAAGGTCGCTACATAGATCACATCATCTATTACCAGGGGATCTGCGTCGATATCCACCATGCGTTCCAGTTCGGAACGTCCGGAGCCGAGAGCGATCCTTGTTTCCCAGACTAATTTGCCGGTGTGTAATTCAATTGCGGTCAAACGTCCCTCATCGAAACCGGATATTACAAGTTTTCCTGCAATAACAGGTGCACTTGTCCCACGCAGGGTTAATGCGGGCACGGATTGATCATAAGTCCAGAGACGTTTTCCTTCGGCTGCATCCAGACCATATATCTTGCCGTCAATCGTTCGTGCGACCACGATATTTTCCGCAACCTGCGGTGCTGCCAGAACCTCACTTGATACCCTGCTACGCCACAATGTTTCACCTGTATCCCCTGAGATGGCCAGTATTTCACCTTCGCTTGTGCCAATCATCACCAGTGAATCACCGGCACCAGGCCCTCCCGTAATCCGGGTTTCAGTATCCTGGTCCCAGATGATATTGCCATTGAGTGAATTAACCGCCTTGATTTCACCCTCATTATCAGCAACAAAAATTTTCTCTTGCACATAGACAGGGACCAGCTTGAGATATTGTTCGTCTGATCCCTTCCCCATATCTTTCTCCCAGAGTTTGGTGATCTCTACTCTGGTTTCAATCTCAACAAGCGGGGAAGGGGGCTCAGCATTGTCTTCTCCGCCCATAAAGGTGGTGACTTTATCATTGATGCTGCTGCATCCGGATAAAAGGGTTAAAACAGCAGGGAAACACAGATAACGCAATATCATTGCGGGATTTGACGTCCTATGTCATCAAGTTTCATTTGCAGATAGGAATTATCATTAGCCGGACTGCTATTATTCGCCAGCGCATGCTGGTAGGCGGCCCGTGCGTCTTCAATCTTGCCTTGTTGCATGAATATATCACCTTTCAATTCTTCATAGCTTGCATTGAATTGGCCTGAATCGTTCGTGTTTAATAAGGACAGTGCCTGTTCCGGTTTGTTATTGTCAAATAACAACCTCGCCATGCGCAGGCGTGCCAGATGCTTGAGTTCATCCTGATCAGAATTATCCAATATCCATTGCAAATGGGTGATGGCAGAATCCAATTGATTTTCTTCAACATCCAGTTTTGCAAGAATGAATGATGCGAAGGTTGCATAAGTTGTCGATGAATATTTACTCAGCAGCTTGTTCGCGAATTCCCTGGACTTATCGCTCTTGCCTTGACGGACCTCGACTATCATGTCTGTGTAAATATTAGAAGCGGCCTCAGCTTCCGCGATGAGATGTGCCTGCCAACCACGCCAGCCGAATACTGCGCCCAACCCGATGATGACCCCGCCAATCAGTGACTTGCCATTCTCTTTCCACCATTGTTTCAAGGCCTCAATCTGTTGCTCTTCTGTTCTGTTAACGTCCAACTTTGTCTCCTGTTTTGTATACGTATTTTGTGATAAGGCGTGCGATCATAATGTTGCGTCAGGGCAAGTTCAAATGACCTGTCAATTTTTTCCGCAGGGTATCAACCATATTGGCCCAGGGAATCGTTTCCTGTTGTGATTCATCCCGCAGGGATTTTATCCCAACCGTCTGATTTTTCAGTTCATCGTCACCAAGTACCAGGGCCAGTAAAGCCCCGGATCTGTCAGCTTTTTTAAACTGGGTTTTAAAGCTGCCACCACCACAATTCATCAGGAGGCGCAAACGGGGGAAAGTGCTGCGTAAGGATTCCCCCAGTTTCAGTCCTGCCCTGGTAGCGGCGTCATTGGCCAGAATAAAATAGACATGGGGAGGATCATTGACGGTTGTGTGTGAAGATATTTGTATCAGCTCGATCAGGCGCTCAAGGCCTATTGCGCATCCAATGGCCGGAGTTGACTTTCCGCCGAAATATTCAACCAGCATGTCATAACGGCCGCCTGCACATAATGTCCCCTGAGCGCCGAGACGATCAGTTGTCCATTCGAATACTGTTTTACCATAATAATCCAGGCCACGAACCAGGCGTGGATTGATGTTGTAAACTATATCTGCATTATCCAGCAGGGATTTGAGTTCAGCGAAATGGTCTGCTGATTCTGCATCCAGATAATCGTAGATGTTTGGAGCAGCAGCAATCAACTCCTCCATATCAGGGTTTTTACTGTCCAATATGCGTAAAGGATTATTTTGCAGACGGCCCTGACTGTCCTCATCAAGCCGGTTCCGGTGACTGGAAAAATACTTTATTAATGTTTGTTTATATTGATCACGTGTTTGCAGCGTCCCCAGTGTATTCAGTTGCAGACTGATATCCGTCAATTTCAGTTCCTGCCATATACGGTCACACATCAATAACATCTCGGCATCGATATCAGGGCCATTCAGGCCGAATGCCTCCATACCGATTTGATGAAATTGCCGCTGCCGTCCTTTTTGCGGACGTTCACGTCTGAACATTGGACCGATATACCATAACTTCTGAATCTGGTTATGAAAAAGTCCATGCTCCAGACCCGCGCGAACACAACCTGCAGTACCTTCCGGCCGTAAAGTCAGCTGATCATCGTTTCGATCAGCAAAGGTATACATTTCTTTGGAAACAATATCCGTAAGTTCGCCTATTGAACGCGCGAACAATTCCGTTTTCTCAATGATGGGAAGGCGGATCTCCTGATATCCGTAACGATTGATTATATTAATTATCGTCCCTTCAACATGACGCCATCGCGGAGTTTGATCCGGGAGGATATCGTGCATCCCGCGAATGGCCTGTATCTTGCCGGACAAGGTAATCTCCTGAAGGAATAGGTGGTTTTATTTTAACAGACTTGTTAGCAGACTTGATGTAACCAGCTGAAATTATTTTCCTGATTATTCACCAAGTGTAAAACGGGCAACGCCGGCGATTGAATATGGTTCAGTATTGAATTGTTTTCCGTTAAATGTCACTTGAACACCGGGGGAATAACCTAATATTACGGAAAACGGCGCTTCACCACTGAGATCAACTCGTTCACCAGGTCTGGCAGTATCCATGTACATGACTTTATTGGCGGAGTCCTGGATTTTAATCCAGGATTCTTTTGTAATGATAAAAGATACCTGGTCTGTGCCTGGCAGGACATTATCATCATTTGCCGGCTCGCTGATGGTTGTGTCTATGGATAATGAACCCGGGACATCGAGAATATCTGTAAGATTACCGGATGTTTCCGGTTCATCCACATACAATGGCAACTCAGAAGAATTTTCGAGTGCGTCATAATATGCTTTATCAAGGAAAGGCGTATCGGGATGGATGACAATTTTAATGGGATAATTCAGACTTCCACCATAGTGTTTTTCTCCCTGTGCAGAGGTATCAGCAGCCATCTTGGCCTGGTCAACGACGTAATGACTTTGTAACCAGGCGATTAGCAGAAGGGCAAGTCCAAAGGTTACCAGATAAGTAACCGCTTTAACCGGTTTATCACGACTGCTTATCTGGGTATGTTGTTTAACATCAGGGATTATTTCCGGCGGGGGTAATGCACCACTTTCGTAAAGTTTAATCAGTGTATCAGCATTCAGGTTAACGATGCGGGCATAGCTGCGAATATATCCCCGCACATAGGTTGACACCGGTAGTTTCTCTTCGTCGTCATTTTCCAATGCAATAATTGTGTTAATTTGCAGATTAAGCTGTGCCGCGATGTCTTTTGGTGTTAACTCAAGTTTCTCCCGCGCGGCTTTCAGCAACCTGCCGGGGGTTTTATTCGATATATCAGTGCCGGTTTGAGTCATCTTTTCAGACATAATCACTTGGCACCTGACTCTTGAAGTAATTTGGCTTCTTCGGATTCGGGGAAGTTGTTTCTTAACAAAAGCGCATAACTTGAAATGGCATTTTTGTCACCAAGTTCCTGTTCTATCCGTATACCAAGCCATAGACTGTTTGCTGTGTGCTCGGTAACTTCAAGGTAACGCTGAAGGTATGCGCGAGCAGAAAGGTAATTACCCCCGTTATATGACAATTCCGACATCTGTATCAGTGCTGCAGGTACCTTTGGATTTTTATCGAGTGCGTCCCTGAAATAACTTTCTGCTACATCGGGTTGGTTATTTTTTAATGCACACGTGCCCGCATTGGCGATAGCAACTTCCGGAGAATCATATAATGGATTATTTGCAGCGCTAAGGAAGGTTTCCTGGGCTTCATCATAACGATTATTATGACATAGAAATTGTCCATAATTATTCAGGGTTGACGAATCATTGGGACTAATGCTGATGGCGCGTTTGTAGTATTGCTCTGCCTGTTCCGGTTTTCCTATCCTTTGATAAAGCAACCCCAGGGCATTGTAGGTCGGGGCATATCCCGGATCGGAAGACAACGCCTTGTTCAGTTTAGCCAAAGCCTTTTCGTATTCGCCTCTTTTCAGATAGGCGATACCCAGATTCAGGTTTGCTTCGGCTATTTCATTTGTTCTTGCGCTTACACTGACTGTATTGCCTGCACTACCTGTAAACTGGCTGCATCCACATAGCCAGAGTGCTGTCAAGATTACCAGGAATGATTGACGTATTTTCATATTCTGTTTCCCATATTATTAACTTTATTTCTTTTTGCACGGGACAGAACTTTACCCACCAATTGGCCACAGGCGGCATCGATATCTTCACCCCTTGTTTTTCGTGTCATGGTCAGTATGCCGGCATTAACAAGAATGTATCTGAAGCGATCAATTCTTTCCGTTTTTGAACGTTGATATTCAGTACCGGGAAACGTGTTAAACGGGATCAGATTTACTTTTGCAGGAAAGTCCTTCAATAATTCTGCAAGCTCATGGGCGTCTTTTTCACTGTCATTGATGCCATCCAGCATGACATATTCAAAGGTGATTGGGTCACCGGATTGCGTTTTTGAGTATTGCCTGCTTGCTGCAATCAATTGATCAATAGGATACTTCTTGTTTAACGGCACAAGCTCATCACGCAATTTATCATTTGTTGCATGCAGAGACACGGCAAGACTCACATTGCTGACATTGCCGAGTTTTTCTATTCCGGGGACAACACCGGCAGTGCTTAGGGTAACACGTTTACGTGATAGTCCATACGCCAGGTCATCCATCATCAAATTCATGGCCTTGATGACATTGTCAAAGTTCAACAGAGGCTCTCCCATTCCCATCATTACAACATTCGAAATTATGCGCTCTTTCTTCTGATAGCGGCCCAGTGCATTATTCGCCACCCAGACCTGACCGATGATTTCGGCAACTGTCAGGTTGCGATTGAAACCTTGTTTTGCAGTCGCGCAAAAACTGCAGTCCAGGGGACAACCAACCTGGGAAGAAACACATAGCGTGCCTCTTTCTTTTTCAGGGATAAATACCGTCTCAATACAGTTATTACTGTCGACACGAAGCAGCCATTTAAGCGTACCATCATTTGAAATATGCTCCGATACAATTTCAGGAGGTGTTATGCAGGCTGTTTCAGAAAGTTTCTTTCGCAGGGATAAACTCAGGTTGGTCATACCATCAAATTCAATGACGCCCTGTTGATGAATCCATTTCAGGACTTGTGAGGCACGAAAGGATTTCTCCCCCATATCGGTGAAAAAAACCTCCATGGATTGTCGATCCAGATCAAGCAAATTAACGTGCTTGTTCATATTTCATTACCTGGTTCTTGGACAAATTTCCTCTCGTTTAAAGAAAAAGTCAATTTCCACACGGGCAGTTTCCTGGCTGTCCGATCCATGCACTGCATTTTCATGGACGTCATTGTTCCCGGTATCAGATGCATAGTCATAACGTATTGTACCTGGCGCCGCAAATTTTGGGTTGGTCGCGCCCATCAATTCACGATATTTGGTGATAGCTTCATCCCCTTCCAGGACCTGTACCATGACCGGACCGGAAATCATGAACTCAACCAGCTTGTTGAAGAATGGCCGTTCACGATGAACAGCATAAAATGCCTCGGCCTGTTTTCTGGTCATATGCAGCATCCTGGTGGCAATGATATTCAGACCGTTTTTCTCAAACCGTGAATAGATCTCACCAATAACACCCTTTGCAACGGCATCTGGTTTGATTATAGACAGGGTCTGTTCGATTGCCATTCACCAATCTCCGGAAAAGGTTATAAAAATTATTAAACGCGCGATTATACGTACTTACGCCCTTGCGTAAAGTGACAGATCCTTATTGCAATAAGGGAGAACTATAGCAGGAGTTCAAACCGGATAAATTAATAGAGTGAGGAATTCTGTTAATCCCAGCGATCATCACGGGTCTGTACCATGCTGTTTGCAATGCGTACCGGGAAACAGGCAATTGGTTCAAAAGCCGGTGGTGTCAAGGCAGCCCCGGTCCTTATACAAAAACGTGCGCCGTGTCTGGGACAGATAATCTGATCACCATCAATAAGCTTTTCAGTACCCAGTCCGCAGCCCAGAAGAGGTGAACCATCATGGCTACATACATCTTCAAAAGCATAATATTCACCGTTCAGGTTGAGCACAGCGATCATTACGTCATCTGCTTCAACAAGCCGGGCTTGTCCAGGCCCGAATTCAGCTTCTGGCGCTACGTCGATCCAGTCCGACATTCGTTGTATGCCTAATAAAGGCCGGTCTCGATTTTGGCTGCTTCCGACATCATGCTCTGATCCCAGGGCGGGTCAAAAGTCAATTCAACATTGACCGCTGTGACATTTGGCACAGCGGCTACCTTGCTGCGTACATCCTCGGCCAGAAATTGACCCATACCGCAACCTGGCGCGGTAAGCGTCATGAGAATGTCAACTTTATTTCCCCAATTTTCAACAGGGGTAATCTGACAACGATAAATCAGGCCCAGATCAACGATATTAATGGGGATTTCAGGGTCATAACAGGTCCTCATCTGATCCCAGATCAGGGATTCATCCACATTGCCTCCGCCCGTTGACTTATTGACATCGGGTTTACTGCTCATTTCTACTTCAAAACCCAGCGCATCCGCATCCTTGTCAGCAATACGCGCCAGATTGCCATCGATATTGACAGTATAAGAGCTGCCCAATGCCTGGGTGATTGATACCACACTGCCTTTCAGCAAAAGGACATGAGCTCCGGAAGGGATCAATATGGCTTCACAGTCGCGCTCTAGTATAATTTCTTCGTTTGTATACATAATTATTCAGTCGAGACGGGAGTTTTTTTACCTTCAATGGCGGAATGCAGGGTATGCCAGCAGAGGGTAGCGCACTTTACCCGCGTTGGATAATGTTTAACACCAAGCAGTACTGCCAGTTTGCCAAGTTGTTCTATCTGTTTCATGTCATGAGGTTTATCGTCGGTCAACATCCGGTGAAAATCATTAAACATTGTTTCTGCCTCGACAATGGATTTTCCTTTTAATTCGTCTGTCATCAGTGAGGCAGAGGCAGTCGAGATGGCACATCCGCTGCCATCAAAACTGACATCGGCTATCCGGTTATTATCCAGTTTCAAATAAAGATTCAGCCGGTCACCGCATATCGGGTTAAAACCTTCTGCAACCCTGTCGGCATTATCCATCTTGCCAAAATTACGCGGGCTGCGATTATGATCAACAATGACTTCCTGATAGAGATCTTTCAGATCAAACATTATTTGAATACCTCTTTACATTTTTCCAGAGCCGTCATCAGTAGATCCACTTCTTCGCGTTTGTTGTAAAATGCAAATGAGGCACGCGCAGTTGCCGGCACATGAAAGTGTTCCATAACCGGCATTGCACAGTGATGTCCGGTGCGGATTGCAATGCCTTCATGGTCAAGTACAGTGCCAATATCGTGAGGATGAATATTATCCATAACGAATGACAGGATACTGGCCTTGTCTCTGGCTGTGCCTATCAGTTTCAGCCCTGCTATTGCTGATGCTTCTCTGATCGCATAGTCAATCAATTCATTTTCATAGGCGGCGATAGTGTCGAATCCGATGTCATTAACATAGTCAATTGCTTCACCCAGACCGATGACACCGCTGATATGCGGTGTACCAGCCTCGAATTTATAGGGCAAGTCGTTATATAAAGTCTTCTTGAAGGTAACCATTTTAATCATGTCGCCACCGCCATGATACGGGGGCATATTTTCAAGTAAGGATTGTTTGCCATACAACACGCCGATCCCTGTGGGGCCGAACAGTTTATGGCCGGAAAAGGCATAAAAATCGCAATCCAGCGTCTGGACATCAATTGCTGTATGTGGCACCGATTGGGCGCCGTCAATGAGAACGATTGCATTGCAGGAATGCGCCACTTTAATAATTTTTTTAATGGGATTTATCGTGCCGAGGGCATTGGAGATATGGCCCACAGAAACTATACGTGTCTTTTTACCGAGCAGTTTTTCAAATTCCTCCATGATCAACTCACCGTCATCATTCATCGGGATTACCCTGAGCACCGCACCGGTCTGTTCGCAAAGCAGTTGCCAGGGCACGATATTGGAATGGTGTTCCATTTCCGAGATGATGATTTCATCTCCCGTCTTTAATCGTGTCCGTCCATAACTTTGCGCAACCAGATTAATACCTTCTGTTGTTCCGCGTACGAAGATGATTTCTTTTGCCGAAGATGCGTTGATAAAGTGTTGTACTTTTACCCTTGCTTTCTCATATGCTTCTGTGGCCTTCTGGCTTAGCGTATGGATGCCACGATGGATATTGGCATTGTATTCACGATAATAATTATCCAGGGTTTTAATGACCCGTTCCGGTTTCTGTGCCGTTGCCGCATTATCCAGGTATACAAGCTGTTTACCGTGAATGTTCTGACGCAGGATCGGAAAATCAGCACGTATGGCATCTACATCAAATATGAGTTTGGTAGCCGGTATTTCCGGTGCAATATTTTTTCTGTTCATGTGACAAACTCCCGGATGAGTGCGGCATCCGGCAATCGTCCGATGACAAGATCTTCCAGTTGTTTCCGTATCGGCGCGAACTTAATCCGCTTGATCACGTCTTCTGCAAAGGCATAGGTCAGCAGACTGCGCGCCTTTTCTTCTTCTATCGCCCGTGAACGCAGATAAAACAACATCTGTTTATCCAACTGACCGACGGTTGCACCATGGCTGCACTTGACATCATCAGCATAGATCTCGAGTTCAGGCTTGGTATCAGCCTCGGCATTATCAGACAGGAGGAGATTGGCGTTGGACTGATGAGCATCAGTCTTTTGTGCGTCCTTATGCACGATGACCTTGCCATTAAATACACCTCGCGCATGATCATCCAGTACGCCGCGATAATATTCCTCGCTGCGGGTATGTGGTTCCAGATGATTAATGAGCGTGTGATTGTCCACATGCTGCCTGTTTCTTGCCATATATAAACCATTCAACGTGACTTCAGCACCCGCTTGAGTGAGATTGGAAATCAAATCGTTACGCACCAGTCTGCCGCCCAATGATATGGAGTGTGACTCAAGCCGGCTGTTTTTCTCCTGGTGTGCAATAAAACTGCCGATATGAAAACTCTGGCCATTTTCCTGTTGTATTTTGTAATGTTCGAGTTTTGCGCCTGCGTGGATGATCACCTCTGTTACAGTGTTGGTGAAATAATCGGTATTCTCAGTGCCGATGTAGCTTTCGATTACCGTGGCCTGTGCGTTTGCGCCGAGGATAATCAGGTTGCGCGGGTGAGTGATAAATGGTTGTTTGGTTGCAGCACTGAGATAAAAGATGCAGATTGGTTTGTCAATAACTGTATTCTCCGGAATATAAACCAGGGCACCATCGTGCAAAAATGCGGTATTCAATGCTGTAAATGATCCGATTGAATAATCTGCATAGTTACCCAGATGATTCTGTACTATATCTGTTCTGCTGTCAGCGGCAGTTACAAGTGATTCAAGAATAACACCGTCAAGCAGGTTGTTTATGCGTGAATTTGAAGAGGAAAAATGGCCGTTAATGAAGATCAATTCCTGGCAGTCAAGACCCCAACGTATCCTGTCAATTTGATCACTAGACATGCCGTTTTTTTCTTTTTTGGCCAGATTAAATTCACGCTTGGCGATTGGACGTACATCCGTATATTTCCAGTTTTCCTGCCGAGATGTCGGAAAACCGTTTTGTTGAAAGTTATCGAGTGCCGCCCTGCGTCTTTCTGAAAACCAGGGCGCGATAAACTTACCTTCCAGTTGTGTAAAGGCTGAGAGATAGGATTCAACCGGTGTGATATTCATGCCGCGCTTGCCTCCTGCTTTACCCATTCGTATCCTTTTTCCTCAAGTTTCAGCGCGAGTTCACGATGCCCTGACTTTACGATCCTGCCATCGGAGAGCACATGAACCTGATCAGGAACGATGTAATTCAACAGACGCTGATAATGCGTCACCAGAATGATTGCGCGTTCACGGCTGCGCATACTGTTTACTCCCTCTGCTACAATTTTCAGTGCATCTATATCAAGACCGGAGTCTGTTTCATCCAGGATTGCAAGTCTGGGTTCGAGAACTGCCATTTGAAAAATTTCATTGCGCTTTTTCTCGCCGCCAGAGAAACCTTCATTTACCGATCGATTAAGCAAATCATCCTTCATTCTGACGAGTTTCAATTTTTCACTGACCAGGGCGAGAAACTCAATAGCATCAAGCTTGGATTTGCCCTGGTATGTGCGTATGGCATTCAATGCGGCCTTGAGCATGTAAATATTATTTACCCCTGGTATCTCAACCGGATATTGAAACGCGAGGAAGATCCCTTCACAGGCGCGTATCTCAGGAGACATTGCCGTAAGATCCTTGCCAAGATAGGTTATCGTCCCTTGGGTAATTTCATAGTCACTGCGGCCGGCAAGAACGTTGGCGAGTGTACTTTTACCGGAGCCATTCGGACCCATGACGGCATGGACTTCACCGGCATTGACCTTCAGATCAAGACCGCGAAGGATGTCCTTGCCTTCTACACGGACATGCAGGTTCTTAACACTGAGCATGATCCACCCTAAAGTTACAAGTTATAAGTCATAAGTTACAAGTTTTGTATGAAATTTCTTGTAACTTATGACTTGTG
>JACQHV010000080.1 GCA_016198885.1 Gammaproteobacteria bacterium | reverse complement strand
TTACAATATATTGCTTGAATTTATTAAAAAGTTACCTCCTGGACGAAATTACTTTAATCCAAAAGAATTATAATGGGAAAAGTTACGATTAATACCTTGAAGGAAATGAAAAAGTCGGGTGAGAAAATCGCCTCACTGACTGCTTATGATGCGAATTTTGCACGGATTCTTGATGAAGCCCATATCGATGTGATTCTCGTTGGTGATTCTCTCGGCATGGTGTTGCAGGGGGAAGAGACAACACTCAAGGTCAGCATGAGTGACATGATTTACCATACTCGTATGGTCAAACGGGGGTGTAAACGTGCCATGATTGTCGGGGACATGCCCTTTATGAGTTATACCACACCTGCTCAGGCGCTGGGTAATGCCGCGAGATTCCTCAGTGATGGAGGTGCGGAAGTGGTAAAACTGGAAGGTGGTTCTGTTATTGCTGATACAGTATGTTATCTTGATAAACATGGTATACCAGTATGTGCACATCTGGGATTGACTCCTCAATCGATACATAAATTTGGCGGTTATCATGTGCAGGGACGGGAGAGTAAAACTGCAAATCAAATAATGAATGATGCAAAACTTCTTGAAGAGGCGGGTGCAGTCATGTTGGTTCTTGAATGTGTACCACATCAACTTGCTGCAGATATTACAGAAATATTAAAGATACCGGTCATCGGTATCGGTGCCGGCAGTAAATGCGATGGTCAGGTACTGGTTCTCTACGACATACTGGGTATCACAGAGCGTCAACCCGGATTCTCGAAAAATTTCCTTGAATCAGCAACATCGATCAAGATAGCTGTTGAAAACTATGTCAGCGCCGTAAAATCGGCCCAATTCCCCACTGCTGAACATCAATTTGACTAATGCAATGTGTCAGTAAAATCACTGCCTTGCGTGAGCATGTAACAGAGTGGCGTAACGCAGGACAAAGTATTGTGTTGGTTCCCACCATGGGCAATCTGCACGACGGTCATCTTGCGCTCGTGCTCAAGGCGCAGGAAGTAGCGGACAGGACAATTGTCTCTATCTTTGTGAACCCCACACAATTTGTACAGGGTGAGGATTACGAGAGCTATCCGCGTACCCTGGATGAAGATATAGACAAGCTTTCAGGATTACGAACTGATCTTGTCTTTCATCCCGAAGTAGAAGAAATCTATCCGGGGGGGTTGCAGGGACAGACATGTGTCACGGTTCCGGAGCTGGATAATATTTTTTGTGGTGCCTTTCGACCGGGCCACTTTTCCGGAGTCGCAACTGTGGTGACGAAGTTGTTTAACATGGTTGAACCCGATATTGCCATATTCGGTGAGAAGGATTATCAGCAGTTGTTGGTGATCAGGAGACTTGCAACAGATCTATGTTTCCCGATTAAGATCATTGGAGTTCCAACGATACGCGAAGAGGATGGTCTGGCACTTAGTTCACGTAATGGATACCTGAGTGCGAATGAACGGAACAAAGCAACGTTATTGTATAAAACACTTGTCAGCATTTCGGATGCTGTCGATGCAGGTAAACATGATTTCATCGAACTGGAGATGCGGGCCACTGAGAATTTAAAAAACGCAGGATTCAAACCTGAATATGTCAAGATTTGTAATGCAGATAATCTCGGGAAACCTGCCGCTGGTGATCTTGTTGTTCTGACAGCCGCCTGGCTGGGCAAGACGAGGTTAATAGATAATGTCATTATCAGGCGTTGAAGACAGGGAAAATTTCCGCCATACTTGCAATTTGTAATTCATAATTTTGTAATAAAGATGCAACTTACTGTTCTTAAAGCAAAACTTCATTTGGCATGCGTTACCCATTCGGAACTTGAATATGATGGTTCCTGCGCAATTGACGGGCATCTGCTGGATAAAGCCGGTATCCACGAATATGAGCAGATTCAGATCTACAATGTTAATAATGGAGAGCGCTTTACCACATATGCCATCAGGGCAAAAGATCATTCCCGCATAATATCCATTAACGGTGCTGCTGCACACAAGGCTGATCCGGGTGATCGCGTCATAATCTGCAGTTATGGCACGATTGAAGAAAAGGAAATTGCGAAGTTCAAACCCACACTTGTCTATCTGGATAACGATAACAACATAACCCAAATTCTGGATTACATACCAGTTCAGGCTGCCTGATTAGATTTTATAAGGTCTTTGGTTGTTCCGCTCCGGGTTTCGTCACTGTTAATCAATCAAATACCGCTTTTAAGTCGGGTGTATCCATTCATTTAACTAATCATGTTGATATCATCTGATATTGGTGCCGGGGAAGGGAATCGAACCCCCACTCAGTTGCCTGAACCAGATTTTGAGTCTGGCGCGTCTACCAGTTCCGCCACCCCGGCACAAAGAAATTTTGCGTATAATAAACTAAAGTCTGGCGCGGCCGCTCCCGGACGTCCTGTCCCCGCGGCACTTGTACATCCTGTACATCGTCTACCAGTTCCGCCACCCCGGCATGATACAGGACAGGCAGGCAAGTATAAGTAATCATGGTGAGGGATAAAACCGTTTATTCCATTTGCCCGCTGGTTTTCTGATAACATCGCGCGCCATGCTGCGTACCGATTTTACGTATGAACTTCCGGAAGACCTGATCGCACAGTTTCCATCCGCGGAACGGGGCGACAGTCGGCTGCTATGTCTGAACGGAAAGGATGGGGCGTTGAATGATCGGAAATTTTCTGAATTAACGATGTTATTACGGCCAAATGATCTACTGGTCTTTAATGACACTCGTGTTATCCCGGCGCGGTTGTTTGGTCATAAGGAAACAGGTGGTCGAATCGAAATCATGATCGAACGTATGTTAGGTGATCAACAAATCCTGGCTCAAGTGAGGGCCAGTAAGCCCCCCCGACCTGGTTCATATATTATTCTTGAGCGAGGTATTAAACTGGAACTGATTGCCCGGCGTGAAGATATGTTCGTTCTGGGATTCGAGGGCGGACAAAAGACCATGGAAATATTAAACGATATCGGGCATATGCCAATACCGCCCTATATACAACGTGCAGATGAGAGGATTGACAAGGAACGTTACCAAACAATCTATGCGCAAAAGACCGGTGCAGTTGCCGCACCCACAGCCGGTTTGCACTTTACTGAAGAGATCCTGAAACAATTTACGGACAGGAAAATTGATACGGTTTATGTGACTTTGCATATTGGTGCGGGAACATTTCAGCCAGTGAGAACAGATAATATTGAAGATCACAGGATGCATAGTGAATACCTTGAGGTTTCAGCAGAGGCCTGTGAGAAAGTGAATGCAACAAAAAAGCAGGGTGGCCGGATAATTGCCGTGGGCACTACTTCAGTACGATGTCTGGAAATGGCCGCAAATTCCGGATCTCTAAATCCTTATAAAGGGGAAACAGATATTTTCATCTATCCGGGATTTAAGTTTCAGATTGTTGATTTCCTGATTACCAATTTCCATCTACCGGAATCAACATTATTAATGTTAGTGTGTGCCTTTGCGGGGAGGGAACATGTATTGAGTGCCTATCAACATGCAATTGCCAGAAAATACCGGTTTTACAGCTATGGGGATGCCATGTTTATCACAAAACGTGAAATGTGAGGTGTGAATCGTAATACGCTTTGGTTAGATACGAAATACAAGTTTATGAAGTTTGAATTGTTAAATCAGGCAGGTGAGGCACGACGTGGCCGTATGACATTTTCACGGGGCAATGTCGAAACGCCTGTTTTCATACCGATAGGTACTTATGGCGCAGTCAAGGCGATGACGCCGGAAGAGCTCCATGAACTGGGCAGTGAGATTGTGCTTGCCAACACCTTTCATCTTATGCTGCGGCCAGGTGCGGACATCATCAGGCAACATGGCGGGTTGCATGAATTTATGCACTGGCCGGGCCCAATCCTGACAGATTCGGGTGGTTATCAGGTCTATAGTCTGGCAGAGGCGCGCAAGATCAGTGAACAAGGTGTGCACTTTCGTTCGCCTGTAGATGGAGAATCAGTGTTTCTGGGGCCGGAACAGGCTATTGAGATTCAGCATGCACTCAATGCCGATATTCTTATGATCTTCGACGACTGCACTCCTTATCCGGCGACGGAAGAACAAACAGGCGAATCAATGCAATTATCCCTGCGTTGGGCACGTCGCTCGCGGGAAGCCCATGGGCAGCATCCGTCGGCACTGTTTGGCATTGTACAGGGAGGGATGTTCCCCGAATTGCGAGATGAATCACTGCAAGGTTTATTGGGAATCGGTTTCGATGGCTATGCCATTGGCGGATTATCAGTGGGTGAGCCACGGACAAAGATGCTTGATATTATATCCTATGTTACACCCAGAATGCCGGTAGGTCGGCCACGCTACCTGATGGGAGTGGGCACACCGGAAGACATTGTTGAGGCTGTAAAACGCGGGATCGATATGTTTGATTGTGTATTGCCGACACGCAATGCCCGGAATGGCCATCTGTTTACTTCATACGGTGTAGTCCGAATCCGCAATGCTATCCACCGCAACAATACCCTGCCTGTAGACGCAGAATGTGAATGTTATAGCTGTCGAAACTACACACGTGCCTATCTGCACCATCTGGACAGGACTAATGAAATCCTGGGTGCCCGTCTCAATACAATTCATAACCTGCATTACTATCATTCACTACTGCGTGGTTTACGGATGGCGATTCAGGCGGAAACGCTGGCTGCATTCATTACTGATTTTTATGCCAAACGCGCGCAAAATACCGAGTCTGTGTCATAATAGCGCGCTTTAATTTCAGGTTAAGTTCAATGCTGGAGTTTTTTATTCAAAATGCCTGGGCAGAAGAGACTCCATCACAGGGTGGTGGCATGATGGGTCTCCTGCCTTTGATCCTGATTTTTGTAGTGTTCTATTTCTTTCTTATCCGGCCTCAGATGAAACAGGCCAAGGAACACAAACAGATGGTAGAAGCGCTGGCCAGGGGAGATGAAATTGTTACTACCGGTGGCCTATTGGGCAAAATTAACAAGGTCGGAGATAATTTTATCATTTTGGAAATTGCCAAAGACATTGAGGTCAAGGTACAGAAGCATGCAGTTTCAGCGACAATGCCCAAAGGAACCATAAAAACAATTTAATATGGTTTGATAATTATTTTAATTTTAAAAATGTTTTTATGAATCGTTACCCAACCTGGAAATATGCGCTTATTGCGATCATTAATCTGGTCGGAGTTATTTACGCACTGCCTAATCTTTACGGTAGTGATCCGGCATTGCAAATATCCTCATCACGTGGGGCGGAGATCAGTGAATTGACTGAACTGCAGATAAGCACTGCACTTGATGAAGCAAACATTAAAACCAAAACCATAGAGCTTGGTGAAAACAACCTGATAGTTCGATTTACCAATGAAGAAATACAACTCAAGGCACAAAGTATTGTTAAGCAGTCTTTGGGTAAAAGCTATGTGGTTGCACTCAATCTCGCCCCCTCTACTCCGCTTTGGTTGAGAAAATTAGGTGCTGAACCTATGTTTTTGGGTCTGGATTTACGCGGCGGCGTACATTTCCTGATGGAAGTCGATATGGAAGCGGCCATCAGCAAGGCCGAGGAACGCTATGTATCTGATCTGCGCTCATTGCTGCGTGAAAACAAAGTGCGTTATAAAACCATCAGTAGAAAAGAACAAGGTGGCGTATTGATCCGGTTTACCGACGCTGCGCAACAATCTGAAGGTGACCGGCTGATTAATAAAGATTATCGTGATCTTAAGTTAAATCAGATCGAAAACAATTTTGGAGAAACTCAAACTTTAATCACTATCTCCGAAAAATCAATTAAGGAAACCATGAAAAACGCCTTGCAGCAAAATATAACTACCTTGCGTAAGCGTGTTAATGAATTGGGCGTGGCTGAACCCATCATCCAGCAACAGGGGGATAGGCGTATTGTCGTGCAGTTACCCGGTGTACAGGATACTGCCCGGGCAAAAGAAATTCTCGGTGCAACAGCGACCCTGGAATTCCGTATGGTTGATGATGAGCATTCCATCCAGGATGCACTGGATGGGAAGGTACCAGCCGGTTCAAAACTTTACAGGGAACGCGATAACAGACCGATATTACTGGATAAGCAAGTAATGCTGTCAGGAGATTACATTATCGATGCGGCTTCTGGTATTGATCCTGTTAACGGAGGGCCGGATGTCACAATTACCCTTGATGGCAAGGGTGCGCAGATCTTCAGTCGTGCGACCAAGGATGAAGTCGGAAAACGAATGGCCGTTGTTTTTATCGAAACCAAAACCGAAATAGTTGAGCAAGATGGTGAAATGGTAAGAACAAAGGAAACTATTGAAGAAGTAATCAATGCAGCAACGATAAAAGAACAACTGGGCAAGCGTTTCCATATCACCGGTCTGGATTCGACTGAAGAAGCGCGAAATCTTGCATTGTTATTACGTGCCGGCGCCTTGGCAGCGCCGATCAATATTATCGAGGAGCGCACGGTAGGCCCGAGCCTGGGGGCTGAGAATATCGAACGCGGTTTTCATGCCGTCTGGGCAGGATTCGCAGCGATAGCGATATTTATGATTATCTATTATCTGATGTTCGGCGTGACTGCGGTGGTGGCACTTGCAGTCAATGTCGTCCTGCTGATAGCGCTGCTGTCGATGCTGCAGGCAACCCTCACGCTGCCCGGCATGGCGGGTATTGCACTCACGGTTGGTATGGCGATTGATGCCAATGTACTTATCAACGAACGCATTCGCGAGGAACTGAGAAACGGCAATTCTCCCCATGCAAGCATCAATGCAGGCTATGAACGCGCTTTCGGCACGATTCTCGATACGAACATCACCACCCTGATTGCAGGTCTGGCACTGTTCATATTCGGCACCGGTTCCATCCGTGGTTTCGCCGTCGTATTGTGTCTGGGTATACTCACCTCCATGTTCAGTGCGGTTATGGTCTCGCGCAGTCTCGTCAATCTGAATTACGGCAGCCGCCGCAAACTTACACGCATCGCCATTGGTAACACGGCGTGGAAGTAACTCCGGTGACCTGTTAGGAGCGCATCATGGAATTCTTCAAGATCCGGAAAGACATCCCATTCATGCGCCACGCGTTGATATTTAACGTGATCTCGCTGATCACGTTTATCCTTGCAGTGATTTTTCTGGCAATCAAGGGGTTAAACTTTGGCGTCGATTTCACCGGGGGTACGCTCATGGAGGTAAACTATGCCCAGCCCGCCAATTTGCCGCAGGTGCGTGAAATACTAGCAAAGCTTGGCTATCGCGACATACCGGTGCAGAATTTTGGAACCTCGATGGATGTCCTCATCAGACTGCCGGCCAGACAAGATGAAGCAGGTTCAAAACTTTCCGAAACTATTGGCACTGCATTACGAGAGGTTGATCCCAGCGCGGAAATTCGAAGGGTTGAATTTGTCGGCCCGCAGGTCGGTCAGGAACTTCTGGACAATGGCGGTCTTGCGCTTATTTTTGTTTCGATAGGGATCATCTTCTATCTCTGGTTCCGCTTCGAATGGAAGTTCGGAGTAGCAGCGATCATCGCGAACCTGCATGATGTCGTAATCATCCTCGGATTTTTCGCTTTCTTCCAATGGGATTTTTCGCTCAGCGTGCTTGCAGCAGTGCTCGCGGTCCTTGGTTATTCAGTCAACGAATCGGTGGTTGTGTTCGATCGCGTGCGGGAAAACTTTCACAAAATGCGCGAGGTGTCCGTGCCAAAGATAATTGATAATGCCATTACCCGTACATTGTCACGCACCATCATCACCCATGGCAGCACCCAGCTCGCGGTACTGTCGATGCTGTTTTTTGGCGGTGAAACGCTGCACTACTTCGCACTCGCGTTGACGATTGGGATCCTGTTCGGGATCTACTCTTCAGCACTGGTCGCGAGCCCGATCGTTATGTGGCTCGGTGTATCACGCAGTGATCTGGTTCGTGCACCCGTCAGAAAAGAGGGTGCCGACCTGCCTAACCGCCTCTAGTGAACACCGCAGACTGCTGACTCCCTCAACGCCTGGCTTCGATCCACGGCAGAGGGCGAACACGATACCGCAAATTTCGGAATGAAAATCGTCGCCGATCATCAAATTCCGTATATTCAACAGGTCTTTTCAGATTTTGGCGAGATCATATTGTGTGGCGGGCGGGAAATTACGCCACAACGGGTACGGGATGCGGATATTCTTCTGATACGTTCTGTTACCCGGATCAATGCTGATCTGTTATCCGGCAGTAATGTCAGGTTTGTGGCATCAGCAACGAGCGGTATTGATCATGTCGATATCGAGTATCTGAAACAACATCAAATCGGTTTTGCATATGCCCCAGGCTGTAACGCACAATCGGTTGTTGAATATGTTTTAAGCAGTTTGTTCGTTCTGGCCAATCAGAAGGATTTTCAATTACTGGATAAGGTCGTCGGTATTATTGGATGTGGACAGGTTGGATCACGTTTATTGGAGTCACTACGTTTAATTGGCGTGAAATGTATGGTGAATGATCCACCACTAAGAGATAAAACCGGTGATGCGATATATCGAGATCTGGAAGAAACACTGACTGCAGATATCATAACCATGCATGTACCATTAACTGATAATGGTCCTTATCCAACAAGGCAACTCGTGAATGAAAGTTTTCTTTCAAAAATAAATCCACAGGGTATTTTGATTAATACTTCCCGTGGTGGTGTTATCGATGAGAGCCTGCTCAAAAAATTTCTCAAATCTCACGATGATTTTTCAGTTGTGCTTGATGTTTGGGAGAATGAACCAGACATTGATCGAAAGTTGCTTGCTCGCATTGATATTGGAACGCCGCATATCGCGGGTTACAGTACTGATGGTAAGATACGAGCAACAGATATGATCTATCAAGAAGCTGGTAAATTTTTTAATCATGGATTGCTGCCCCGCCCGCGTGTTGAAATTTCTGGTATTGGGAGACAAGATTTAAAAATAGCAGAGGATGTATGTGATCCGGACGCAATGCAAATGGCAGTGCTTGCCCATTATGACGTCCGGAGTGACAGCGCAGCATTACGGAGAATACTTGAGATCAGCGAAGAACAATCAGGGTATTATTTTGATGATCTGAGAAGAAATTATCCGGTACGCAGGGAATTCCCTGCGACAACAATCAATGTTTCTCCAAGAAAGCATACGTTGTCGCATAAGCTTAAGCTGCTTGGATTTAATGTCGTATTTATTGACTGACGTGACTACTCTTAATCTTGGGTTTCTTGCCTCGGGGCGTGGCAGCAATATGCAGGCGATTATTGATGCCTGCCGTGATGGCCGTCTGAACGCCAAACCCACTGTTATTATCAGTAATAATGCATCGTCAGGAGCTTTAGAGCGCGCACAGTCTGCGGGAATTGCCGGATATCATCTGAGCCGCAAGAAACATCCTGATCCCTGTTCGCTTGATCTGGTTATTCTTCAAACACTGCAGAGACACGATGTTAATCTGGTTATACTGGCTGGATATATGCAAAAGATTGGACCAAAAGTATTGAACTCATTTAAAAACAGGATAATCAATATTCATCCGTCACTGCTGCCAAAATTCGGCGGCCGGGGAATGTATGGCATGAAGGTGCATGAGGCAGTGCTTGCAGCAGGAGAGAAAGAAACCGGTGCAACTGTTCATCTTGTCAGTGAAGAATATGATGAAGGAGTAATATTGGCGCAACGCACCTTGCCGGTGGAGCAGAATGATACCCCTGTAACACTTGCTGTCCGTGTTCTTGAAGTTGAACATAATCTTTATGTTGAAACATTACGAAAGATAATCAGTGGTGAGATTGGTTTGCCTGATAAGGCTATTCAACTGTAACGGTAATTTTATCAGACACAAGCGGCGGGACATGAGGTACATGGCTGAAATCACCCAGGAGTAATTGCAGTGTGTGTTTGCCTGGCGCAAGCTCAAGTTCAGTCTCGGTCTGACCGTTGCCAAAATGCAGGTGTTGGTTATCTTTTGGCACAGATTGATTCATTGCAGGCAGATCTATATCTATTAACAGGTGATGGTGGCCAGTATTTTCGACCTGCACGCCAGCGGGGGCTACGCCCATGTTACGAAGACCGAATTTAACAGTAACCGGGCTGCTTACAATATCGCCATTGGATGGTGTAATAAAATATAGTTCAGCATTCAGGGGCGCGGGTGTTCCGGCCAAAACATCAAGTGATAGTATGGAACAAAGGGTAATCAATATTTGTGCTTTTATCATATGATTTTTCTTTTCACACTTGTTGTAAAAGTTTAGTACAAGATATTTATAAAATTTCAACTATCGACCTCATAATCAGATGGGACATTTCATTAAATCGTCCTGCTTAACTGGTAGCAGGTTGTGTATTTGGGTTGACGCATCGAAATTACTTGCGGAGAATTGCTATCTTTAAATTTATGGCTGGGGATATGCAGAATAATCAAGAAATTCAAAGCAAGGATATCCTGGTTAAGATACGGGGCATGTCATTTAAGCGTGGCACCAGAGTCATCTTCGAAAATGTAAATCTCGATATACAACGTGGCAAGATAACTGCCATTATGGGGCCGAGTGGTTGCGGCAAGACTACTCTTTTACGTTTGATTGGGGGGCAATTGCGGCCCCAGGCCGGAACCGTCACTGTCGATGGCTTGCAGGTAAATCATCTTTCCCGAAAGGCGTTATTCAAGCTGCGTAAACGCATGGGAATGTTGTTCCAGACCGGCGCGTTATTAACTGATCTCAATGTATTTGACAATGTTGCTTATCCGTTGCGTGAACATACTGATTTACCAGACTCAATGATTCATGATTTGGTCATCATGAAGTTGCAGGCAGTCGGTTTGCGTGGTGCGAGACATTTAATGCCCAGCGAGCTGTCCGGCGGGATGGCGCGGCGTGTGGCACTGGCACGTGCGATAGCACTTGACCCCATGATGATAATGTACGATGAACCATTTACAGGTCAGGACCCGATATCAATGGGTGTGCTGATCAGGTTGATCAAGAGCATGAATGAGGCGCTGGGGATAACAAGTATTGTTGTGTCCCATGATGTTGCAGAGAGTGCCTCGATTGCCGATTTTATTTATGTCCTGTCTGCAGGGCATATAGTGGGAAGAGGCACACCTCAGGAGATGCAACAATCGGATTCAAAATGGGTCAGGCAATTTATGGAAGCGTTACCGGATGGACCTGTGCCTTTTCATTACCCGGCCGCCGATTATGACGAAGAATTGTTGTCCGGGAATGGCCATGGTTAAGCTTGGCCAGTTGAGCAGGATTCCCCTTGAAGTTTTACAAACTCTGGGACGCTATGGTCTGGATTTTTTTGAGCGGCTTGGACGTGGTCATGTTTTTATGATTTACGTCCTGATGGGTTTCAAGGATGTTTTACAACGCTGGCAGCTCGTAGTTATTCAGATCTTTTCTGTAGGCGTGTTGTCGTTTGTTATCATTGTCATCTCCGGATTGTTTGTGGGCATGGTACTGGGGCTGCAAGGTTATAATACCCTGGTTGATTTTGGCGCCGAGGAATCGCTGGGTGTATTAGTTGCGTTATCACTCGTGAGAGAATTGGGACCAGTGGTTGCTGCCTTATTATTTGCAGGCCGTGCCGGATCAGCGTTGACGGCAGAAATCGGCCTGATGAAAACAACTGAACAGTTATCAGCTATGGAAATGATGGCAGTCGATCCCTTACATCGTATAGTCGCACCACGTTTTCTTGCGGGCACAATCTCGATGCCATTATTGGCGGCCATGTTTAGCGCTGTGGGTGTATTGGGGGGTTATTTTGTTGGTGTTGGACTCCTTGGTGTCGATGACGGCGCATTCTGGTCACAGATGCAAGATACTGTTGATCTACGTGACGATATATTTAACGGTATAATAAAAAGCTTTGTATTTGGTATTGCGGTAACTTGGATTGCTGTTTTTGAGGGATATGATACGGTACCTACGTCGGAAGGCATCAGCCGGGCAACAACGCGGACGGTTGTTAATTCCAGTCTGGCAGTACTGGGGCTCGATTTCATACTAACCGCCCTGATGTTTAACAAGTAATCCGGGAGAAGTAAATTATGTTGCAATCAAAATTCATCGAGACTGTGGTAGGTATATTTATCGCCATCGGGCTGGCGGCGCTGCTGATGTTGTCAATGAAGGTCAGTAATCTCAGCAGCCTGACCAGTGAAGATGGTTATGTGATAAAAGCCCGATTTCTTAATATTGGGGGTTTAAAAGTACGTTCACCCGTCAAGATGGCCGGAGTGGTTATCGGCCGGGTATCGAATATTTATATCGATGAAAAGTCTTATGATGCTGTTGCCGAACTAACAATAGATGAGGATTTTAATAACATTCCGGGGGACACCTCTGCGAACATATATACGGCCGGATTGCTTGGTGAGCAGTATATCAGCCTGGCTCCAGGTGGCGAGGAGACTTATCTTAAAGAGGGTGATGAAATCAAGATCACCTCTGATGCCGTTGTTTTGGAACAGATTATTGGTCAATTTTTGTATAGCAAGGCAGAGGGAAACAGTGAAGGTGATCTATGAAATGCATTGTTATTTGATATAATTTTGCTGCTTATTGAACTGAGCTGTAACCGTAAGTGTCGATAAGATAAAAAAGAGCTGAGGATATACCATGTTTTTAAAATACCCATTTGCATTATTATTATGCCTGATGCTGGGCTTTGAACTTGCCCTGGCGGGAACTTCCACTGCTGAAGAGATTGTCAAAACCACCTCTGATCAGGTCATAGCCCGGTTAAAGTCCGATCGTGAAGAATTAAACGTTCATCCAGAGCTTATTTATGATTTGGTGGACGAACTGATTATTCCTCACTTCGATTTTACCAGTATGTCTAAGTGGGTTCTGGGCCAAAACTGGCGTAATGCGAGTGATGAGCAAAAGGAACAATTCACATACCAGTTTCGTACCTTGCTGGTGCGTACGTATGCCAAGGCATTGCTGGAATACTCCGATAATGAAATCAAGTATTTTCCTGTGCTAAGTAATCCTGACTCCAACCTGGTGGTAGTAAAAACAGAAGTAGCACAATCTGCCTCTACTGCAATTCCCATCAATTACAGCCTGCATGTCAGTGGTGGTGAGTGGAAAGTGGTAGATATTGCAATTGATGGTATCAGTCTTGTCTCTACCTATCGCGGCTCATTTGCATCGGAAATTCGTAAAAATGGTATCGATGCCCTGATAACCAAGCTGATAGATAAAAATAATAAACTTGCGGTTAATGAAACACAGTAACCCTGTACAATTTGAAACCAATACTGATAAAGGATGGACATTAATCGGTGAATTGATATTTACGACCGTAACGCAGATTTATCAGCAATCATTAACGTATTTTCAGGATTCAGGTTCTGTTCCGGAGTCGATAGATCTGGGCAGAATTACGCGTATAGATAGTGCCGGTCTTGCCCTGATTATTGAATGGATTCGCCTGGGTAGAAAGCATGATATCAATATCCGTTTCCAAAATATTCCTGCTCAAATGACACCTCTTGCCAAACTGTGTGGTGTGGACCACCTGATTAATCAGTTAGGTTGATTATCTACAGCCTGGCCGGATTTATTTACGAACCTCCTCGATTCATATAGACAACATACCTCAATGTGTTGTTGATCAAGGTTAATTTAATGATTGCCTGGAGAAATTAATGGAGATCGACGAAATTAAAAAGATGATCGAAAATGGAATACCGGGATCAATAGTCACCGTGGATGGTGATGGCACCCATTTCCAGGCTATCGTTGTGAGCGGGGGTTTTTCCGGCAAAACAATGCTTCAACAACACCAGATGGTCTACAGGACTTTAGGTAATAAAATAGGCAAGGAAATACATGCATTGTCTTTACAGACCTATACACCTGAACAATGGGATGAACAAAAAGGTTTACGCGTGATCTAGAAAATATGGATAAATTGATTATCAAAGGTGGTGTCCCGCTCACCGGAGAAATCAGTATTTCGGGCGCGAAAAATGCAGCATTACCTATACTCGCCTCAACAATACTTGCTGATGGGCCGGTAACAGTAGGTAATGTGCCACATCTGCACGATATTACAACTACAATGGAGTTGCTTGGCAGAATGGGTTCGCAGCTGACGGTCGATGAACGTATGAACATCGAGGTCGACAGCAGCAATATTACAGAGTTTTT
>JACQHV010000079.1 GCA_016198885.1 Gammaproteobacteria bacterium | reverse complement strand
TGTACGTCGTCCATGCACATCATCCTGCACTTCATCACCAGTCATATTTTCTTACACAGCAAGCACTGTCACAGAAGGATTATTTTTTGCAGGATTGCTGTGAAATCCCCTGACCAGTAATACATACTCACCGGTATCGGCAATTTGCAACTCCCGCGCAACCCGGCGTGCAAGATCATTGGGATTCATCGTTCCGGCATCTAATGCCAATACCGGGATCACACTCCAGAGCAGCGCCATGCGCCGGCAGTTATGTGCATGCCCGGTGATGGCGACCACAGGCGCAGAAGGGCGGGCTGAACTCATGGTGGCCGCAGACATTCCACTCTGGGAAATGACCAGCACTGCCCGTACCATCAGGTCCCGTGCCAGTTGCGCGGTTACGTTTGATACGGCGTTCCAGATGGTGATTGGGGCGCGTAATCCGGTATTGGCCAAAGTGTCATAGGACCCGCTTTTCCACTGATAGGCCTCAGTCTGGCGCGTTATGCGATCCATCATCTTTACTGCTTCTACCGGAAATGCGCCGGTCGCAGTTTCCGCAGAAAGCATGACGGCGTCCGCTGTCTGGGTTACTGCATGGGAGATATCTGTAACCTCGGCGCGTGTTGGTCTTGCATTTTCGACCATGGATTCCAGCATCTGGGTGGCCACGATCACCGGTTTGAATTTTGATCTCGCCAGATCGATAAGCTGATTTTGGGCAACCGGCACCTGTTCCGGACTGAGCTCCACCCCCAGGTCACCACGCGCCACCATAATGCCATCAGCAATATTCAGGATTGCCTCGGCATTTTCCAGCGCTTCCGGTTTCTCGATCTTGGCGATAACTGCTGTACTTTTACCTGATTCCTGTATAAGCGTTTTTAATTCACTGACATCAGAAGCGCGTCTGACGAATGATAACGCCAGAAAATCAACGCCGAGTTCCAGGACAAATTTCGCATCTTCACGATCCTTCTCCGTTAATGAAGGTGCAGATACGCTAACACCGGGAAGGTTTATTCCTTTATGATTCTTGAGGGTCCCTCCATATACAACAGTACAAGTAATTTCTGTTCCGGATACCGAATCAACAACGAGCTCCAGGGCACCGTCATTCAACAGGATATGATCCTTTGGTTTGACATCATTTGACAGGGCCACATATTGTGAGGGAATAAGACCGGGTTCACCGACAATATCACGTGTTGTCACGGTAACTCTTGAATTTTTTTCAAGATAGATCTGTCCCTCACGGAATTTTCCTGTTCTGATTTTCGGGCCGCAGAGATCGGCAAGAATGGCAACAGGTGCTTCGAGTTCATCGGCAATATTGCGGATATGATGATATGTTGTCTTGTGAAAATCATGATCACCATGCGACATATTCAGGCGAAACACATTTACACCAGCCTGGATAAGCTGTTTAATTATTTCCGGATCTTTTGAGGCAGGGCCCAGTGTGGCAACAATTTTTGTCCGCCGGTTCTTTAATAAATGGATGTTCGTGATGATCGACATTTATTTTCCGTTATTCTTCGGGAAATCCTGGTTCCTGTTTACATTAATAATAAAAATAACTCTCGACACATATCATGAACCAGTTCAGTCTGCTTAAATCAATTCGTTTCGCCCCCTTGTTCGCGACCCAGTTTCTGGGTGCGTTTAACGATAATATCTATAAAAATGCGCTCGTAATATTTATTGCGTTCACACTTGCAGACAAAACAGACAGGAATAGTAGCATACTGGTTATCACTGCCGCGGGATTATTTATTCTGCCCTTCTTCCTGTTTTCCGCCATTGCGGGTCAGATTGCCGACAAGTTTGAAAAATCCATACTGATACAGTGCATCAAAATTGCAGAGATCTGCATAATGTTGCTTGCAACATTTGGTTTTGTTCTGATGAATCTCCCGATATTAATGATCGCTTTATTTCTGCTGGGTGCGCAGGCAACCATGTTTGGTCCGCTCAAATACGGCATTTTACCTCAGCATTTACAAGAGTCGGAATTGACTGGCGGTAATGGCATGATCGAGATGGGGACTTTCCTGGCAATTCTGCTTGGTACCATCCTGGGAGGGATACTGATCGCAATTAAACCTGCAGGACCCTGGTTTGCTTCGTTAGTCGTTATTTCAGTTGCCTGTTGTGGCTGGCTGGCGAGCCGTTTCATACCGCAGGCAGCACCCTCTGATGCTACATTGCGCATCAACTGGAATCTCATTGTTGAGACATACAGGATTCTTGGTTATGCGAGGGAAAACCGGACAATATTCTGGTCCATCATTGCAATCTCCTGGTTCTGGTTTTATGGCGCCACCTTTCTTTCCCTGGTTCCGTCTTATACTCGCGATATCCTTGTCGGAAATGAACATGTCACGACCCTGTTACTTGCCGCTTTTTCAGTAGGCATCGGTGCAGGATCGCTGATGTGTGAAAAATTATCAAAACACCGCATTGAAATGGGATTGGTCCCCTTGGGCGCAATTGGTTTAACCCTGTTTGCGATAGATCTTTTTATTGTTGGCGTGCCATCACTTGAATTCCCTGAGGGAAATTCAATTCTGACTGCGTCAGCATTTCTGCATCAGGCTATCACCTGGCGGATATTCATGGATCTCAGTCTTATTGGTTTATCTGGTGGTCTGTATATTGTGCCGCTTTATGCACTGATCCAGAATCTCAGTCAGGTCTCACATCGTGCCCGGATTATTGCAGCGAATAATGTTCTCAATGCCTTATTTATGGTCATATCTGCCTTGCTGACGATCATTCTGTTTTCAATTAACGTACCTATCCCATGGTTGTTTCTAATCGTTGCCGTATTGCATCTCATTATCACTGGTCTCGTATTTGTCAAGATACCGCAGTATGTACAACGCTTTCAGGCCCTGGTGGGATGGAATAGTTAATTATTTATCCGAAACGATATTAAAATGGAATATCATCATCAAAATCATTATCAGCGGACTTGCTTGACGTAGATTTTTCTGTAGTTTCATCCTGTGGCGGTGACTGCTCAAAACCGGCTGACCCGCCGCCACGAGCGCCCAGCATCTGCATTTCGTTTGCTACAACCTCTGTGGTATACCGATCCTTGCCTTCCTTGTCCTGCCATTTTCTGGTCTGCAGGCGGCCTTCAACATAGACTTGTGATCCCTTTTTCAGATACTCGCCCACGATCTCCGCCAGCCGTCCAAAGAAAACAACGCGGTGCCATTCGGTCTTTTCCTGCTGTTCTCCGGTATTTTTATCCTTCCATTGATCTGAAGTGGCAATACTGATATTGGCAACGGCCTTGCCGTCTGCAGTGTAGCGGATATCCGGATCATTACCCAGATTGCCGATGAGAATAACCTTGTTAACGCCCCTCGCCATGAGTATCCCTCCTTATACTACTTTGATATGTCAATCGTAAAATTTTTGTTGTCTGCCGTTTCCGGCATCGTAATTGTGAAGATTAACCAGATTAATGACATTATGCCATCAAATAAAAATACGGAGCTTAAATCAAAATGTTCGTAAATATAACCACCTGCAAGACCGCCGCTAAATGCACCGATAAACTGACTGGTTGAAAACACGCCCAATGCTGTTCCTTTCTGGGCTGGTACAGCCATTTTTGTAATTAACGATGGCAGAATTGCTTCGAGATAATTAAACGCCGTAAAGAAAATTACCAGCAGCAATGCAATTTGCTGAATGGATACATGCCAGAGATAAAAACCGAACTGGGACAACATCATTACCAAAATCGCCCCGGGGAAAAACAATCTTACCTTGTTGAATTTCTCTCCAAGAAGCAGAAATGGAAACATGATCACAGCGGAACTCAGCAAAACCGGCAGATAGACCTGCCAATGATGTGCCGGAGCCAATCCGGCGATGTCCCGCATGGCCAGCGGGATTACCACAAAACTGGACATCAACAGCATGTGCAGGATGAAAATACTCACATCAAGTCGTATTAGTTGCCTGTCATTCAGTACCTGTCCAAATTGTCCTGGCGTGGATTCGGTATCGCTGTGAAATATGCATTGCTCCGGATTCGGTACCATTGCAAACAGGACGATAATAGCGAGCAGGGCAAACCCGGCGCTGAGGAAAAACAGTCCGGGGACGCCAATAAACGGATTAAGGGCAGGACCCAGTATGAAGGCCAGGGAAAAGGCAAAGCCGATACTGATCCCTATCATGGCCATGGCCTTGGTTCGTTGCGTATCACTGGTCAAATCTGCCGCCAGGGCCATGACCGCAGCGGCAATAGCCCCCGCGCCCTGCAAGGCGCGGCCCAAAATAACAATCATAATGGAATCTGTCAGGCCGGCTGTAATGCTGCCGGAAGCAAAGATTAATAAACCCGCTGTAATGATGGGTTTTCTGCCGATGCGGTCCGATAACATGCCAAAGGGAATTTGAAACACTGCCTGGGTCAGTCCATAGCTGCCAAGTGCAATGCCTACCAGGGTAGGTGTCGTGCCACGCAGCCCTTCAGCGTAGAGCACAAACACCGGCAGAATAAGGAACAGGCCCAGCATCCGGAGGAAAAAAATGAAGGCCAGCGCCATGCTGCTGCGTAATTCAACCGTGGTCATCTTGTCGCCGGAGTTCATTCTGAATTTTCTTTGCGTCTGGCTATAAAAAACACTTATATTAGCAGTTTACCTTTTTACCAGCGAAACAGATTTATTCATGGATACTATACGCATCCGGGGTGCCCGTACCCATAATCTGAAAAATATTGATCTGGACATCCCGCGGGATCGTCTGATTGTCATTACCGGCCTGTCCGGCTCAGGTAAATCATCGCTTGCATTTGATACGATCTATGCAGACGGCCAGCGACGCTATGTTGAATCACTCTCTGCGTATGCCCGTCAATTTTTGTCCATGATGGAGAAACCGGATGTTGATCATATCGAAGGCCTGTCACCCGCGATTTCCATAGAGCAAAAATCAACTTCACATAATCCCCGTTCCACAGTGGGCACGATTACAGAGATCTATGATTATCTGCGCCTGCTTTATGCGAGGGTTGGCGAACCCTGCTGTCCGGAGCACGGAACCAAACTCGCTGCACAAACCATCAGCCAGATGGTGGATCAGGTGCTTGCGGAACCTGAAGGTGAGCGCATGATGCTGCTTGCGCCGATTATACAGGGCCGCAAGGGTGAACATCTGCAATTAGTTGAACGACTGCGCAGTGAAGGTTTTATCCGCGCGCGCATAGATGGACAAATTGTGGAACTGGATCAGGCGCCTGCCCTGGATCTGTACAAAAAACATGACATCGAGGCCGTTGTGGATCGGTTCAAGGTGCGGCGAGATCCCTCGTCATCCTCGGGACAAGGTCTGGAATTACGTCTGGCGGAATCTTTTGAGACAGCAATACGTTTATCAGACGGAATCGCGAAGATTATTTCACTCGATAAACCGGAGAGGGAAGAAATTACTTTTTCCGCCCGCTTTGCCTGCAATCTTTGCGGTTACAGTTTGAATGAACTCGAGCCGCGTCTGTTCTCGTTTAATAATCCAATGGGCGCCTGTCCGGAGTGTGATGGTTTGGGAATTATTCAATTCTTTGATCCGGATCGGGTCATCCAGCATTCGGAACTGAGTCTCCCCGGGGGCGCTATCCGTGGCTGGGACCGGCGCAATGCATACTACTATCAATTGATTAAATCCCTTGCTGCGCATTACCGGTTCGATATTGATACTCCCTTTGAAGATTTGCCAGAGGCTATTCAGGATGTGATCCTGTATGGCAGTGGTGATACGAAAATCGAGTTTGAATATCTGAATGAAAGAAATGGCACGATCAAACGTGTACATACTTTTGAAGGCGTCATACCCAATATGCAGCGGCGCTACCATGAAACCGATTCCATCATGGTGCGGGAAGAGCTGGCAAAATATCAGAGCAACAAACCATGTCCTGCATGTCAGGGCACACGTCTGAATACAGGGGCAAGACATGTCTTTATCAATGGCTTTGCATTGCCTGATATTACAGTAATGCCTGTGGACAAGGTGCGGCAGTATTTTGCCGGACTCAAGCTTGAAGGTCAGCGTGGCGAAATTGCCGGCAAGATCCTGAAAGAAGTCAGTGAACGCCTGCATTTTCTGGTGAATGTCGGTCTCGATTATCTGACGCTGGATCGCAGCGCTGAAACACTGTCCGGAGGAGAGGCGCAACGTATCCGGCTCGCAAGCCAGATAGGGGCGGGACTCGTTGGTGTGATGTATATTCTGGATGAACCTTCCATCGGCCTGCATCAACGCGATAACCGGCGCTTGCTGGCAACGCTCAGCCATTTACGAGATCTGGGCAACACAGTGATCGTGGTGGAGCATGATGAAGAGGCCATACATGAAGCCGACCACGTCATTGATATGGGGCCCGGCGCGGGAGTCCACGGCGGCAGGATCGTTGTACAGGGAACCCCTGAAGATGTGGTTAATCATCCGGATTCACTGACGGGACAGTATTTATCCGGGCGCAAACGGATACAAATTCCTGCAAAGAGAATACCGGTAGATCAAAAACGTTTGTTGAAACTTAAAGGCGCATCCGGAAATAATCTGAAAAGTATCAATATTGAATTGCCGATTGGATTAATGACCTGCGTTACTGGTGTATCGGGTTCGGGCAAATCAACATTAGTCAATGAAACCTTATATAAACTGGTGGCGCGGGAGATTATTGGTTCCAATCTGAACCCGGCGCCATTCAAATCTGTAAGTGGACTCGAACACCTGGACAAAGTGGTGGATATCGATCAGAGTCCGATCGGCCGCACACCACGTTCCAATCCGGCCACCTATACTGGTCTGTTTACGCCTATCCGTGAACTCTATGCACAAACTCCGGAGGCGCGTTCGCGTGGTTATTCACCGGGGCGTTTCAGTTTTAATGTGAAAGGCGGGCGCTGTGAGGCCTGTCAGGGCGATGGTGTTATCAGGGTGGAAATGCATTTTCTACCCGATATTTATGTCGTGTGTGATGTGTGCAAGGGGAAACGCTATAATCGTGAGACCCTGGATATCCGGTATAAGGGAAAAAATATCCATGAGGCACTGGAGATGACCGTCGAGGAGGCACGGGTATTTTTTGATGCAATCCCCGTTATCTCACGCAAGTTGCAGACGTTAATCGACGTCGGTTTGTCTTATATCCGGCTCGGACAGAATGCGACAACCCTTTCCGGCGGTGAGGCGCAACGCGTCAAACTTTCCAGGGAATTGTCCAAGCGCGATACGGGAAAGACCTTGTATATTCTGGATGAACCAACTACCGGCCTGCATTTCCAGGATATCGAACAATTACTGCATGTCCTGCAAAAGCTCCGCGATCACGGAAATACGGTTGTGGTAATCGAACATAATCTTGATGTGATCAAAACGGCTGACTGGATCATTGATCTCGGACCGGAAGGCGGCGATGGTGGTGGGGAAATCGTTGCCACCGGCACGCCTGAAGATGTAGTGATAAATAAAAAATCCTACACAGGAAAATATTTAAAAACCGCTTTAGAACGTTATAAAAATAAACACTCTAAAAAGAATACGAGACAAAAGGTCATGATGGTTTAGTCATGTGTTTAAAAAAGTTGTCAGGCACTCTGTCTTTATTATTCATTATCACTGTTGTGCATGGTGATGATGAGACCTCCAGACTCCCGGTCAACTGGCAGGGACTGCCGGAACCGTATGCGACACCGTCCGCCACCAATCCACCGCGCGTAATCAGGCGCCCTGAAGGCGCAGAACTCACTGTACCGGCAGGGTTCTCTGTTAAAGAATATTTGTCGGGGTTTGAAGGTCCGCGTTTCATGCTGTTGGGTACCGCCGGTGAAATTTTGTTGTCGGACATGAGCGCCGGCATTGTTTATGTGATCCGGCAGAAGAAGGTTAAACCGTTGATCGAGAATCTGGATGGGCCGTATGGACTGGCATTTTACAAGGACTGGCTTTATGTAGCAGAGTCCGGTTCGGTGAAACGTTACCGGTATGATGCTGGTTCTCACACGGTCGGCAAGGGAGAAGAGATCATCCCTTTACATGAATATGCCAATGGTCATTCAACCCGCAGTATCCTTTTTGATGATGTCAATCAAAAACTTTATCTCACCGTTGGTTCAGGCAGTAATGTCGATGCAGGTGAGCCACCCATCCGCGCAGCCATCAGCCGTTATAATCCCGATGGGACAGGGTTTGAGCTTTTTGCCACGGGAATCCGTAACCCGATCGGCCTGCGCTGGTATCCGGGCACAGGGAATTTGTGGATCACCTCGCACGAACGCGATGGGCTGGGCGATGATCTGGTGCCGGATTTTCTGACAAAAGTGACACCGGGCGGATTTTATGGCTGGCCCTATGCCTATACCGGACCGCATGAAGATCCCCGGCATAAAGACAAGGCTCCGGAACTGGTCAAAAAGGCGCTTTATCCCGATGTGCTATTAGGCAGTCATGTCGGCTCACTGGATTTGTTGTTCTACACCGGAGTTCAATTCCCGGAACGCTATCGTCGCGGCGCCTTCGTCGCCCTGCACGGTTCCTGGAATCGCTCGAAGCGCACAGGCTATAAAATCGTGTTTGTCCCGTTTAAAAATAATATGCCGGTTTCAGGCCCGGAAGATTTTTTGACGGGCTGGATGCTGAGCGAGGACAAGAGAGAAGTCTGGGGTCGGCCAGTCGGTTTGTTGCAGTTGCCTGATGGTTCTTTGTTGATCAGTGATGATGGCGCAGGCAAGATCTGGCGAATTACTTACAAAAAGCCCTGAAATCAGGGAACAGGCTTTTTTCAATCATATCACTTCGCAGTAGTATAGAAGAATAGCGGCTGTACTTTTTTATGGAGGTAGATTAATGAAACGACATTTGTACAGCATAAGATTTCCGGTATCCGAACCCCATCAACTCCAGCAGGACGAGTCCTTTTTTTACCTTAAGGAGGGCGATCAGGAACTACGGCTCCGTTTCCATGATTACGGTGATATCTACAAACGCCCGGGATTGTATGAACAGCTTTTCTACCAGCGGCTCAAATGTTCCTCTCCGAAAAAAGTTTGCAGCGTTCTGGACAAGGTTCTGACTGAAAATCACTTCGAGCTGAGCGAGCTTAGGGTCCTTGATTTGGGCGCTGGCAATGGAATGGTTGGCGAGATACTGCAAACTGCCCGTGTAATTGGGGTTGATATCAGGCACGAAGCATATGAAGCTTGTGAGCGGGACAGGCCTGGAATTTATGATGCCTATTATGTCGCTGATTTGTGTAACCTGGATGCTGCCACACAACAGGAACTTAACAACTGGCAGATTGACTGTTTAACATGTGTCGCCGCGCTTGGTTTTGGAGACATCCCGACCAAGGCATTTGCTACGGCGTACAATATTGTCCAGACCGGCGGCTGGGTAGCGTTGAATATCAAAGAAACATTTATGCAGGAAAGCGATGTCTCCGGATTTTCCCGTCTTGTTAAACATCTCCTGGTAAGTGATACGCTGGAAGTTCATCACCTGGAAAGATACAGACATCGCATTTCCATTGATGGGCGGCCGCTTTTTTATTATGTTGTTGTCGGGAAAAAAGAATTTGATATTACCGCGAAGGTCATGCTTGAACTTGAATGCATCTGACGGCGCGGCAACGGTTGGTAATTCCACGATGTTTCATTGTCGCTGCATAACTTTTCCTCAGGCGTTGATTTGTTAATAAAATAAATGATCAAAACCATCATCACGATCTCCAGTCTGTTGTTGGGAATCGGGATCATGTTGTCCGGCAACGGGTTACAGGGAACGCTGCTGGCGCTGAGAGGCGTAGAGGAACATTTTTCCGAAAGCACTATTGGTTTCATCATGTCGATGTACTTCATCGGTTTCATCGCCGGAACATTTCTCTGTCCCTACATCATCCAGCGCGTAGGGCACATCCGCACCTTTGCCGGCATGGCGGCGATCTGCGCCAGTATCACGGTCCTGTTCGGTCTCTGGGTGGAACCTGTGGTGTGGGGCGCAATGCGTTTCATCCACGGGATCTGCATCGTCGGCATCTTTATGGTTACGGAAAGCTGGCTGAACACACAATCCAGTAACCAGATCCGCGGCCAAGTGTTTGCCGTGTACATACTGGTCAATCTGGTGTTCCTTGCCGCAGGCCAATTCCTGATCCTCGCGGGTGAAATACGATCCATGGAATTGTTCGCCATATCCGCCGCTCTCTTCAGTTTCAGTCTCGTACCTGTGGCGTTGACACGTGTTCCTGAACCGCCGCCGATCTCGAAAATCCGGCTAAGACTCCGAGATCTATATCACACTTCAACGCTGGGTTTAGTAGGCGGTCTCATCTCCGGCCTGCTGAGCAGTCTGTTCTGGTCGTTGGGTCCGCTGTTTGCGAAGTTATCGGACTTTTCCGGGTTTGGTATCGCCCTGTTCATGAGCACCACTATTCTGGGCGGCATCGTATTACAGTGGCCGATCGGTTACTGGTCGGATCAGTCTGACCGGCGTTGGATCATCATGCTGGTGAGCTGCACGATTGTCGTAACCGCCCTGCTTGTAACTGTTGTTCCCTCAACATCGTATTACCTGTTGGCGGTTTGCATGTTTTTCCTGGGGGGCGCGATGTTTTCCATCTATCCTCTCAGCGTGGCGCATACCAATGATCACCCGGAAGTGACTGATAGCGTTTCAATCTCCACCAACCTGTTATTTGTCTATGGTCTCGGCGCCGCTGCAGGCCCGGCCATCGGCGGGATACTGATGCATTTCCTCGGCCGTTACAGTTTGCTCGGACTATTCATACTGGGCGGCGGGTTATTGGGATATTATGCGTGGTACAGGCATCAGCGCGGGAGCAGGATTCCGGATGCAGACAAGTCACACTTTACGCCGCTGATACGCACCTCACAGGTGGCAATCAAATTGCAGGCCGGTCAGGAAGAGGCGATTAAAGTGTAAGGATTTGTTTTATTGATTTCTGATAACGCTGTTAAGTTATAGTATGTGTCCTGGAAAAAATTAAAATTTATTGAAGGGTATTTAAATGTCGGCGTTGATCTGTGGTTCTTTTGCCTACGATAACATCATGGTTTTCCCCGATCAGTTCAAGAACCATATCTTGCCTGAGATGGTACATATTCTTAATGTCTCTTTCATGGTGCCGAAGATGCGACGCGAATTCGGCGGATGCGCAGGCAACATTGCCTATAATCTGAAATTATTAGGTGCGGATTCATTGCCGATGGGTACCGTAGGAAAAGACTTTGATCCCTATGCATCCTGGATGGACAAAAAAATGATTAACCGCAAGCATGTCAGGATGGTTGAGAGTGAATATACAGCCCAGGCCTTCATTACCACTGATCTTGATGACAATCAGATCACTGCCTTTCATCCGGGCGCGATGAGTCATGCGCATATTAATAAGGTATCTGATGCCGAGGGTGTGACTATCGGCATTGTCTCGCCGGATGGCAAGGACGGAATGATTCAACACGCGCAACAATTCGCGGAAGCGGATATTCCTTTCTTTTTTGATCCGGGACAGGGCATGCCGATGTTTGACAGGGATACTTTATGTACTTTAATTGATCAGGCCAACTGGATTACGGTGAATGATTATGAATGGCAGTTGATGCAGGAACGCACCAAACTGACCCCGGACAAGTTGACAGAGATGGTTGAAGCATTGGTTGTTACCCGTGGCGGCAAGGGATCATTTATCTATGTCAAGGGGAAGTGTCATGTGATACCTGCGGCCAAACCGAAGGTGATCAACGACCCGACCGGTTGCGGTGATGCTTATCGCGCCGGTCTGCTTTATGGATTAATGCGTGATATGGACTGGGATACCAGTGGGCGGATTGCATCCGTAATGGGCGCCATCAAGATTGAATGTTTTGGAACGCAGAATCACACCTTCGCATTGCAGGAGTTCAAGGACCGGTTTAGAGAAAACTTCAGATACACTTTTTGAATGCGTGAAGCGTGAAGCGTGA
>JACQHV010000102.1 GCA_016198885.1 Gammaproteobacteria bacterium | reverse complement strand
TTGTTTACTGGATGCCGTGTCAAGCCCGGCATGACGAAATAAAAACGAATGTGCAACATTTTCAATTTTGAGATAGGTTCTAGTCAGAATCATGTCTTGCTGACATACAAACCTGCATCCATGAACTTGCCGTCTTACCGGCGAATGCCGGTATCCAGTGGAGAAAATTTCCATTTTACCGGATTCTGTTTTTTTCTGGAGGCATCCGATCAAACCAGGTCCATAATGATCACGCCAATCCGGATTAATTGTCACGATCAATTCAATTTCCAGCGTCGCTTCCATTCTTTAATCGTCTTCTCGCGTGTAATTGCCGCAGTCATATTCCCGTGATTTTCGTGCCATACCAACGTGTGAATACCGTAACGTTTGGTGAATCCTTCAACTAAATCACTTTTATGTTCCCGGATACGTTTGACGAGATCTGATGTCACGCCCACATAGAACGTACCGTGCCTGCGACTTGCAAGCAGGTAAACACAGGGTTGCCGCGATAGTAACATGAAAGGATATTACTGGATTCCGGCTGGAGTTTATACCCGGGCGGGTACCGGAATGACTGGCTCTTACCTGATTACTTGCATCCTATATATCGTCCAGGATTTCCTTGCGTTTCTGATCATATTCAGCATCAGTAATCAGGTTCTTCTTGTGTAATTCATCCAGCTCGGCCAATCTCTCTTCTATCGTCAGTTGCTCCCTGTTGTCCAGGGACTCATTCATTTCCTTGCGCATCTTGGCCATCTCTGCGCGCATCTCCCGCCGTTCCTTCGCCAGTTTGGCCGCCTCCAGCCGAATCGCTTCGGCATCGGCCCCGCCTGGATTCTCTTTTTTCTCTGTTTTCGCGACATAGGCAGCCGCTGCAGCCGGTACGTCAATCATGAACCAGTCACGCCGCCGCTTGTTCCCTTCCGTATAGGCCTCAATGCCATTGCCGGTGATGATATTCTTCTTGAACCCCGGAGATGATTTGGTCCGGCTGCCAATCGTAAAAAAATACTGGATTTCATCAACACCCGCCCCGCCAGAGGCGGCCTCCAATCCCTTGTCCGCCGGCCGGTCATAATCACCGATGATCACATGCAACCGGTTATCATGATAAAAGACCCGGCCCGCCATATAGAGCTTGTTACCAAATCCAAGTGAACCTTTTCTGATCTGGGACAGCGCAAAGACAATATCCTGATCCGGTTTCGCCCTGGCGAGCCCCTGGGAAAGGTAATTGCCGAGAATCCGTGCATGGGAGATGGTGAAGACCGTATTTGCTTCCGATTCACTGAAAAATCCTTCCTTCTCCCAGAATGCTATCGAAATCAGTGCGTCGGTCAGTTGTTTTGCGGTAAAAGTCACCGGATGATCATTGGGAGGTGTCTTCCCTGCGCCGGACTTGTCCTGCCTGTCGAGTTTAATATAAAGATTGATGCCCGATTTCCAGAGGACATCTTCGTCATCACCGAAGATCCCCGGGTATGCCGGCTGTAGCGATACAAAAAGAAGCAGCAAAACCGCCAGAGCGGACGCCGGAAGATTTTTGATGAATTTACTCAATACTGTCATCTGGATTTAAGGGGATGTCCCCTGATACATCATCGCCATGAATTAAAGGGCGTCAGTATACTAATTTTAACGGATTATGAAACAAGTTATCTGTCCCGTTTACAATTCGTCCTGCGTGTCCGCAAAAAGTTTCATTAATGGCGCGAGGTGCCTTTCATAATGTTTCCAGCGTTTCACGGCACCGCTGTAGATCGGTTGGCGCACTTGCCAGTTGCTGGCCGTTCTGATATCCCGTTTCTCGTTGTAAAACTCCAGGCAGGCCTCGTCCCATTCCAGCCCGCAAAAGGCAATCACCTCCCGGCTGCGCGCCTCCTGATCAGCGATCAGGTCTTCATACCGGCTTTCCAGGTACGGGCCGGGCAGCACCCGGCGCCAGTGGGCCATGAGACGCGCGTATTGCAAATAATGATGCCCGATATCCATGAGATCAAAGGCATATTTATGCTCCTTGGCAAAATTCTGGAAAAAGATCGAGAGGCACACATCAAGGGGGTCCCGGCGGCAAAGAATGATCGGCGCCAATGGAAACAGTAGTCGAATTATTCCAAGATATAAATAATTGTGTGGTAATTTGTCCGTGACATAACGTACGGTAGCCGAATGCCGGTTCAGCAATTCAAGATAATTGCGTGCGATCCTTCCGGCCTGCTCCTTGTCCAGTTCCAGGCAACAACGTGGCCAGGGTTTTTTGCTTCCAAGTATAAAAGACAGGTTTTTGCATACACTTCTGAAGTATTCAAGCTCACCCGCACCCCCGACCTCGGGATGACTGACAATAATCTGTTCCGTCAGGGTTGTGCCCGACCGGGGCATTCCAACGATAAAGATCGGGCGCTCTTCTTCCGTGCCCAGGTCCGAAAATCCGGAAAAGAATGCCTCGTTAAAGATCGCGATGTTGTCATTAATACGTTGCTCATGGGCATGCCGATCATAATTCACCCATTTGTGCTGAATCGCGTTCGCGGTGTTGTAACGTGCAAATGCCTTGTCATATTCGTCACAATCATCATAGATCTTGCCCAATGCGTAACAGACTTCCATTCGATTACCTTCCGGTAACCGGTTGTTCTCAAGCAGGGCTTCCATGGCGTTGATAATATCTGCGTCATGGCGGCTGAATTTGCGTATCCGGGAAAACCCCAGACAGGCCGCGGAGGTATCCTGTTTCAGCGACATGGCGCGCCGTAAAACAGCCTCCGCTTCGTTAATCTGTCCGGCAATATGCAACAGCTTTCCAAGTGTGGTCATCAGGGGAATCTCTTCCGGGTATTTGCCCTGCGCGTCGCGCAGCAATTTGATGCCTTCCCCGGTCCGGCCATTGATGTGCAGTGATTCTGCAAGCGCGATAACCATCTTCGGATTATCATTGTCGAGTTCATGTGCCTTGTGAAACGATTCCATTGCAGCATCATCACGGTTCTGGTTTGTCAGCACCTCCCCCAATTTAAGATGCGCCAGGGCAAGATCGGGTGTAATCCGGATCACCTTCCTGTACGTCTCTTCAGCCCGCTCGAAATGCCCAAGCTCCTGAAATATGACCCCGAGGTTGTAATGGGCTGCGGCATGTTCCGGTTGCAAACGGATGGCCTGTTCAAAAGCGTCAATCGCTTCCGCCAACCGTTCAGCACCATGCAGGGCAAGACCCAGATTATAATGCGCCTGCGGACTGCCCGGAGTTTTTTTCACCAGTTCCATGAGGTGGATGATGGCTTTCTCATAATCTCCCCTCGTCAGACGGAAAGCGCCGAGATCATTCAGGTAATCCAGATTATCGGGGTCCGCGCGGTGGGCCTTTTCCAGAAATTCAGCCGCCGACTGATGATCCTGTTCCTGATAATACAGGCCGCCCAATGTGTGCAGCACAGCAGCATCCTCTGGAACATCCCTGAGATAACGACGGTAAGCGTGTGCGGCCTGGCGTAAATCACCTGCCTGCTGAAAGGCAATGGCCTTGTCCAGCCATTTGGCCGTCTTTCGCTGTTGTGTTTTCAAAATTATTCGTGTCTGTGATTGGTGATTAGTGATTAGAACCTATCTCAAAATAAAGGAAATTCTGTTGAAATCCTCAAGTTTAAAAGTCCCGTCATTCCGGCACCCTCCGGGTATAAACTCCAGCCGGAATCCAGTAAAACCAATTGTTTACTGGATGCCGGGTCAAGCCCGGCATGACGAAATAATTACTGATGTATAG
>JACQHV010000003.1 GCA_016198885.1 Gammaproteobacteria bacterium | reverse complement strand
CCTCTTTATGGTTATGATTGAAAGTTTGCACTTCCATCAAAACCGGTAACCCTCACTTTTTCAAGTGCGGTGTCAGATCAAATCGTGACTTCTACAGATAAAGATTGATGCTGACTGGTGCGAACAGCAATACGCAGATTTGACCCCTGGATTTTCACCTGGACTTTTTTTAGGCAAGACAAATCGCGCAGCCTGTGATGTTCACCCGTCCCTGCAAAGCTATGCCAGGGACGGATGGTTTACGCGAACACAATCACAGCTTCAAGCTCTTGCGATTTCAACCAGGTTATCTGACTGACAACCGGCTCCGCCCAAATTACAGTGAGCTGACGAAGTCGTTGAATTTACTGCCGAGCCGCTGCGGTTCAAGCTTGGCCAATATCCCAAATTGGCTACGGCCAATCCTTCCAGAACGTCGTCCCTAATCTCAGCCTTACCTTCAAATGAGCCACGATCGTTGAACACCCGTACATAATCACCATTATTAATGCTGCGAGTTGCAGCATCCTTTGGGTGAATAACGACAGTCTGTTCGCCTTGACGGCGTTGTTGGACCGGCTCATTTGCATATTGCGAGTTCAGGTATGCGTGTGGCTTGGGAGAAATCAGGCTAATTGGATAACGTTTAGCAAGTTCCTCATCTGCCCCGGATACCTCAAATGGTGGAATATAGTTCGGTACGGGATCGACCGGATCACCAGGTTGCATTTCATTATAGCCATTGCGCCATACCGGTACGATAAAGTTTCCATTTTCGGCTGCGCTGGCCTTGAACTCGCATTTTCCCGATGGTGTTTTGAAGTTGCCTTTGGCGTGTGGAGCCCGCTTGTCAGGCGTACCTACATTAAGCCGCATCCATCCTGCCTCTTTAAGCTTCTCCAGAGTGATGTCCTTCAAAGCAGGCGAATTCCAGTCATACATTTTCATCAGCAACTCATCGTCGGTCATTTCCCAGTAGTCGTCATCGAAGCCCATGGTCTTTGCGAGACGGCGGAACATTTCAATGTTGGGCACGCATTCACCCGGAGGTTTGATGGCGGGTTGGTTGAGCATCACGTACAGATGGCCCCACGTCACCTGGAGGTCATATTGCTCACCCTGCAAGGTTGCCGGAAGGATGATATCGGCATAACGCGCAGTGTCCGTAATGAAGAGATCGCTCACTACCGTGAACAGTTCCTCGCGCTTGAGGCCTTCGATCAGTTTATTTGCGTTCTGCTGCTGAGACACCGGGTTGGAGTTATGTATGAACACGGACATGAGAGGAGGATCGAGTTCCAGCTCGCCCATAAGAGCCGCTCCAAGGTCGAGCTCGTTGACGACACGCGTGCCCGGTTTGATCCAGTCAGGCCGCTGTATGAAGTCAAAATTGAACGGAAACTCCCAAATCGGCATCTCGACAGCGCCACCCCCGACATGGCGCCAGGCGCCGACGAGTGCAGGTAATGAGGTGACTGCACGGATTGCGTCACCACCACCCGGGGCACGCTCAAGGGCCACGCCTTCGCGAATGGCCGAGGGCTGATTGGTTGCATATTCACGCGACAACTTGCGGATATCTTCCGCCGGAATACCCGTAATCTTGGCGACCTTTTCCGGGGGAAATTGAGCGGCGCGCTCCTTTAATTCCTCGAAGCCGATCGTGTATTTCTCCACATAGTCGTGATCTACCAGATCTTCCGCGATGATCACGTTTATCATACCCAGCGCCAGGGCACCATCTGTCCCGGGCCTTATCTGGATGTGCCAGTCAGCTTGCTTGGCTGTGCGTGTGCGAATGGGGTCGATCACCACAATCTTTGCGCCTTTCTTTCTCGCCTCAAGGATGAACGGCCAGGCGTGCAGGTTGGTACTCATCATATTCATCGCCCATACGATGATGTACTTCGAATAGGCGAGGCTTTCCACATCAAGCCCGCCGGTCGGGCCCACCGTCATAATCCAGGCGGTGGAGGAGCCCGATTCACAGTAGCACTTTTCCCCTATGGTGGCGCCAAGCCGGTTAAAAAAGGCATCGCCGCTGGTCAAACCGTTCAGTGTGCCTTGATTCCCCAAATAACAGTGATTCATGATCGCCTGTGAGCCGTATTTATCAATAATGTCTGTCCAACGCTTCTTGATCTCAGCGAGCGCATCGTCATAAGAGATCTGCTTGAACTGCCCACTGCCTTTCGGCCCAACGCGCTTCATGGCGTGCAACAGGCGGTCGGGGTTATAGTGATGCTCGGCATAGTCCTTGAGCTTCACGCATAGCCCACCGCGGGTCATCGGGTGATCCGGGTCGCCGGTCACTTCTACCAATTTGCCATCCTCGACGTGGTACAAGAATGCGCAGGTGTCTGGACAATCCTGCGGGCAAGCGCCTCTTACGATTTTAGTTTCACTTATATGTGTAGACATGATAGTTCTCCGTTAACTTATTGAATAAGCACAGGACTTAGCTGCAAATTTTGTTGTAGCCAGGATGTTCTGATGATTCCAACAGGATCGATCCCATGTAATATTTCTTCTATATACATAAATACTAGATTATTGATGAGGGAAAACAAGGTGTGGTTTCCCTCCGTTTTCACGGACAATTTGGTTTAAATGTAATTTGACACTCTCCCCATAAATTGGCCCACACGACCCGGCGAATATCCGCTTTGGCCAAACGCATTAAAGGGGTAACCCATAAATTAAATAATGAATTAGAAAGTGATTCGCTGAGTGATCCGGCACCAGGTTCAAACGGAATCAGGAGAATAGGAATGAGAGTATCAGATTGGGTTTTTGATTAAAGATAACAATTGATGCTGACTGGTGCGAACAGCAATACGCAGATTTGACCCCAAGACTATTTTTCTGAAAAATTAAAGTGGCATTGCAAGACCTGATACCAATCCCACCAATCCCTCATGATCAGTGTAGAATGGTCAGTCGAATATGACTTCATATATCTTGATCTATTCGCGCCGCGACAGGGCCGGAAGAATTAGTGGCTGATATCCTCTGGATCTCACTGGGTGCAATCGTCGGGGCCAACCTGCGATTTGTCGTGAGCAGTTGGGCCGCGAATGTTCTTTCACCGTCCTTGCCATTGGGGACACTTATCGTTAACGCGACCGGCAGCCTCGTGCTTGGATTTTTTCTGGTCTGGACAACGGAACGGGTGTTGGCGGATCCGCATTGGCGTCTGCTTGTTGCCGTTGGTTTTTGTGGCGCCTATACGACATTCTCAAGCTACAGCTTCGAAACCTTGAAGCTGCTTGAGGGCGGCCACTACAGTATTGCGGTGGTGAACTTCGTGGCCAACAATCTTCTGGCCTTGCTGGCAGTGCTGGCCGGTGCGGCACTCGCCCGGGTGGTGCAACATGCCGGTTGAGATGGTCAAGGTTTCGATCTATATCAACGAGGCGGATGAATGGCAGCATCGTCCGCTGCATCTTGAAATTCTGAATATGTTGCACAAGCACGGCCTGGCAGGGGGAACGGTCCTGAGAGCAGTAGCCGGCTTTACCGGACATGGCGGTGTGCAGACCACATCGTTAGTGGACGCGGGGGGCAAACTGCCGCTTGTTGTGGAGTTTATCGATACAGCTGATGCCGTCGAACGTGTGATGCCTTTTTTGAGGAACATGGCGGGGAAGCGCCTGATTACCCGGCAACAAGTTCAAACGGAATCAGGAGAATAGGGATGAGAGTATCAGATTGGGTTTTTGATTAAAGATAAAGATTGATGCTGACTGGTACGAATAGCAATACGTAGATTGACCCCTAGACTTTTTTTATGAACCGGATCTCGCCCATTGACATGTTGTTGGCGTATGCAAACCGCCTGAAGTTCAAAAACCTCTTCCTCCTGATACTCGGTTTATTTGTCCTCGACCTGCTGGTTCCGGATATGGTCCCGATGATCGATGAAATCATCCTTGGCCTCCTCGCCATCCTGCTGGCTAATCTGAAAAAAGAAGAAAGTCAGGTTGATCAGAATAATCAGAAGGGAAACGTCATTGAAGGAGAAGTGATTAAAGAGGATGAAAAAATAAAATAAACAAAATCAACACTGACATTTTTGATTTTTTATTTCCAAAAAACCGTGGTCTGTCCCTGACCTATCCCGGAAAGCCGACCCAGAATGCCTTTGTCGAGAGTTTTAATGCCCGCTTTCGGGATACGTGTCTTAACCAACACTGGTTTCGTGATCTCAACGATGCCAGAGAAGTCATTGACCACTGGCGTTACCACTATAATTACGTGCGACCACACAGCTCACTGGGATATGTGCCACCGGCCGTGTTCGCACAACAGGCCGCATGATAATATGACATTTCTCACATCAAGGATGGATCGAATGCAGGGGAAAGATCACCACAAGGCCGCTCCATCGCATCCTGCGAGCGCGGCATGATCAATGGGGTCAGACTCGATTGATTTTATAAATTAGAGATTTTGTTCAAGAATGAGGCACCCGGTCTTGGGAGAAGAGCAGCATATAAAAATCAATCGAGTCTGACCCCATTGATTCATTTGCAATATAGTTGTTGTAATATATTTTTATCAGGTCTAATTTTTCCTTTAATGCTCGCAGGATGCGCATGAATGACCAATTTCTTGCTATTGTTATTCAAATTTCAAGACCTGACCCCGAGTACTCGCTTGTAAGTTTTGCAGTACGATCTCTAGCTTTAAGATCATGTATGTGAGAAAGATATAGAGCCGAATTTTTGGTGACATTCACTGCCTCCACACAGTCTCGAAAGCCTATTGTTGGATAGAAAAGTTTAGCGTCTCGATCCGGGGCATTATGCTCTGAAAATCTATAAAGAGAAAACTGTGGAGGAACGTACGGTTCAAATTGGCGAAATAGAACCATGATTGCTACTCGAGAAAAAACACCCGCTACGAATACGGCACTATATTCATTCCACGAATCGATCCCCATAGGGGCGTCGCCAAAGTTTGGATTGATGACTTCAACAAGTGATATTGCAAGCGTTAAAATTGTACGAATATCGTCGAGTGGTTGAAGCACGCGTTTGCGCAAGGTGTAACGTTCGGTATATATATCTTCAGGGTGAGCGAAGATCCAATATAGACCTTCAAACTTCCAAAGCCAGCGGACAAGTAATTCTGCTTCAATATCAGAAATTCCACAACCAGTCTCAAGATCAGTAAAGGTTCTCGAAACAGGCCCTTCTAACTCACGACCAAAATCTTCGTTGCACTTAATACATAGTGGCACCGTAAAAGCACGAGGGTTGATCCGTTTCTTTGAGCCAAATCTGATGCTGGTTCGATGTGTTACAGTTCTTTCAATCAGCCACTCAGGCCAGAAGTGTTCTTTGTTGATTTTGGGGTTAACGTCTCCGCAGGCGGCACATATTTTCTTGAATTTTTTGGGAATGACCATTTATTACATCATTACTCGTAACGTACTCATTCACCTAGAAATGTATATTAAAAGTCATAATATAAACCTAATTCATATAATACACTTTTAGCAACCCCATCTAAACTTGGAAATATAGTTCTATGTTTTACTCCTAATCTAGATAGTTCGATTATTAATCCTTGTTTAGCAGAGCCAAGAATACGATATTTTCTCAAATTATTAATTGATTTGTCATATGTTTTGAGTAAATCAATTGGTGGCATCTGTTTCTTTTTATTTGGAAAAGGAAATATAGTAAAGCAACTCTCTTGTGCAACAATACGAATTTGGGAGTGATCTGGCATATAAGCGGATAACCAATTAGCATTCTCATGCTTTTTTAGCAATGCTGATGTTTTTACGTCATCACCTTCCCACCATGCGGCTGGTTCCAATGCCCACAGGACTCCGTCATTTTCATAAATTAAATTTTCAACAGCGAAAAATAATCCCTTAAGAGGATTGGTAGTCCAATCTAATAGTCTTGTTGGAATCCCATGATGCTGAGCAAGTATTAGCCATTCAATATAACTTAAAGGTTTTTTATCTAAATATGGAAATGAATATTGCTTAAAATTTTCAATTAAAGCTTTTTCAAAATTCATCCAATCATCATAGCCATCTAGAGTTGATGGAAATCGTGCTATTGATGGCAAGAGAGGCCATTCAATAGATGACTGGCCACGAAACATCATATAAACCTCATCCTTATCCTCACGTTGGGATAAATCATTTAGGAGGTCTGTCACAGAAGATATTGTGATTTCATCCATTTATATAAAATTCAATTAATTTTCTTTCAGATCATAACTCAGAGTTAGCTTTAACCAACTATCTAGTTGAATATACGGAAATCAAGGGGTTAGAGAACTTGAAAAACTTTCATTGGTACAGATTGTAGATGATCCAGACACATTTTGTTAACACGTCGAGTGAAATAGTCCGCCCACTGCTTTTCCATCTTCCGCCAGTTGATTATATAACTCCGATGCCTGTTTGGTTTCGGCGAGGTGGAATTTGATACCATTTGTTTCGAGTAACTTTATTGTTTCGAGGCAGGTGTGTAAGGCGAGTAACATCCCGCGGCTCAGGACGATTTCTTCGGAACCATAGGTTAACAGTTCTTCCACGTCTATCGGTTGGATCCCCGGTACATGCTGTGTATTGGTCTCATTCCAGTTCCACTCCCGGCCGCCGCCCGGCCAGAGTTTGAAGTCTTTTCCTGAACCCATACCGTCCACCGTCATCTTTCCCCAGGACAGGTGAGTAATGCGTGGTGATTTCATGTTGATTTGTTTCTTTTACATACTGCAAAGCAATCGGCCGTAATGCTTAATAATACTCCGGTACCTTTAACTTATCATTGCTCTATTATGCACGTTCTAACTGTTAAAGCGTCTTGATATCGGCAGGAAGTAATTGACGGTAGTGCATTATCGCTACTATATCAATCTGCTCGTCTTTGATTCGATAGATAATACGGTATGGCCGCTCCAGTATTTCCCGAAGTTCCTCTTGCTCATATTCGGGTACACGACGGCCGGAATTGGGTAACTCGCCGATTTGTTTAGAACGGACAAGAATGCGTCGGACTATTTTCTTTGCGGTATCTGGAGAATCTTCAGCGATATATTCCTTGATCAATCCTAATCGCCATTTGGCGCGGTCCGTCCAATGGACATTCATTCATCTACACCAAACTCTTTCATTACCTCATCAACCGGGGTTGTACGACCAGCGTTACTATCAGCCAAACCTTTCTCAATCTCACGGCGGACGATCATTTCATAGACCACATCATCCCAGTTGGCATTACTTGGCAGCTGATCAATTAATTTATGGGCCGCCTGTTTGATATCTTCGCTTCGAGTGCTCATAGGAATTCTCAGAGAATTTTAATCAGCATATCATAATTTTCCACTACTGTGGCTACAGTCGAAGGTTATTTAAAAATATTCTTAATAGCTTTCCATGTTTCAAGCCGAATTCTTGCTTTATTAACAGCTTCTGTACTAAATATTTCCGGATATCTGAGTATTACAGCCTCGAAAGCAAAATCCTCTAATCCCATCTCCACTAATAAAGTATATCCTTGAGTTTCTGTGCTTCGATTTACAGCTCTTTCTACTGCTTCAATAATTCCGTGTCGTTCAATCATTTGCCATGTTCTTGTGGCTCTAATTTTCTTGCCCTTTGTTGCTTGAAGTACTTCTTCATATGCATAAACAGCCTGTAGTGCTTCTTTTTCAGCAGCAGATTTAGCATTATGTTTTAAAGCGCGTAATTCAATTGCCCGAAGTTTCGCCTCTTTAGCCAATTCCGGATTATTTCTCTCTAGCGCATTTTTTGCGAATATCTCACATTCCTCAGGAGTTTTAATTTTTGATATTCTGTTATCCATTTTATAAATATCCTTATAATAGTAAAAAAATTAATAGATAATTAAGCTCATTAAACTGATGATAACGAGGCGAAAACTCTTTCCAGAAAACGCAGTTTACAATTAGTAAATGAGTATTTCGAAAGAGTTTTTAACGAAGTTTGCGAAGTTTAATGGGCTTAATCACTCGCCGGTCTCGCGGCCAATATCCCATTTTTCAATGTTTACTTCGATTATTTCTCCCGTCGCCGCATCCACCTCAATCTTGTACGTCGTCCCCGGGCGGTCTGCAATATCAAATTCATAGGTTGCATCACCATTGGCCTCGATCTCATATTCCGTATGCTCGAATTCTCCGGGATTATGTTCCAGCGCGGTTTTACCAGCAGTTTCTTCATCCACTTTCATGTGTTTCTTGAATAAGGGATCAGACGCAGACTCGACTTCACGCTCGACTTCATAAATATCGCCGTTTGAAATATCACACATCAGTTCCCATACCGCACCGTCCTTGTCATGGATCTCAATCTCATAGGTCTCGACGCCTTGCTCCGTCAGTGTGAGGTATTCCACTTTTGCATAGTAACCTTCCTTGATCGCAGACGCTGCTTCCAGGCAGGCGTGCAGGCCGCCGTGATGGCCGTGATGTCCGCGATCAGCCAGGACCGATGAAGAGAAGAGGGTCAGTATTGCAGTAGTGATAAAGGTGATGGAGTATTTCATAGTGAGTACCTGTAGTTTAGAGATTAGGGGCTAAGGATTAGGGGCTTTATGCGGCATGAGGTAGTTCTTTAACGGTAAGCCTCTTTACGATGAGCTACACGTATTATCAATATCAGCAGTATAGTGTCCTTTATCTGGTAAAGGATGCGGTAGTCGCCAACTTGAAGGCGATAGAGATCATCACTACCCTTGAGTTTTTTAACTCCGGCAGGGCGGGGTTTTTGAGCAAAGGCATCAATGTGATTGGCCAGCCGCCGTTGAACAGCTTTTGGCATGGCGCGGAAATCACGGGCAGCACGTGGAGTGAATTCAATCCTGTATGTTTTTGCCACACGTCACAAGCCCAATTCTGACTTGAGAGATGACCATGTCATGGTTCCCTTTTTACCTGCTTCGTTCAGCGCCTTGCGGGCCGTGTCAAGATCAAGGCGGTCTTCGATAGCTTCCAGCAATTCAAGATCCTCTATCGGCACTACTGCCGCAACCTGTTTGCCACGCCGCGTAAGAACGACCCGTTCCTTGCGATAGGCAGTGCGATTGATGATCTCGGAAAGCCCGGTGCGTGCGTCGGCGATGGAATGAATATCAGCGCTCATCTATGTCTCCTGCAATCTATAATGTACTAAATGTACATCTTGTACATCTTGTACAGCTTGTACGCAAGTGACATCTCTCAGTCCTCCGCACTCAGTACTCAGCACTAGATAGTCCTTATCCAAGCTCCAGCGGTTTCCCCTCGGCGGAGACCAGGGTTCAGGGGGTCAGGGATCAGAAGTCATCAATCTCTGCAACTTTTATGAGTTGCCGCAGGAGTCCAATTTTCAGAGGTCTGTTACCGTGTATTGGAACTGATATCCGTATTGGGGAGTCTTTCTTGACGTAGATGTGATGACTACCTTTAGGTCTCTTCAATTCCCAGCCCTTTTTTCAAGAATCCTGGCGAATTCCTTGCCAGAGATATTTTTCACACGGCTATTTCCAATATCCTGTCTTTGCCAGTTAATTGCACATGCTTTACTTCAACCGACAGACATCCTTCCACTGCTTCATAAATGTTGCCAAGTAACTCATCGAAGGTATCACCCTGGGTGGCGCAACCGGGTATTGATGGGACTTCAGCCCAGTATCCGCCTTCCTCAGCTTCATGCACTATCACCTTGAGTTTCATAGAATCACCATATTGTCTGAATGGATTAACTGTAGCGGGTTGTATGCATTATATCCAGCACAATTAGTTTATCTCCACAGGGCTATAGCCAACGTCAAACAAGAACAGGCATAATCAAATGAAGCATGGAGTGAGTTTTGAAACGGCT
>JACQHV010000066.1 GCA_016198885.1 Gammaproteobacteria bacterium | reverse complement strand
GTTGTATATTTCATAAATATCAAAAAGTTAATAAGCTTAACATTGTGGGAGGTATTGACTGCTAATTACATTTTTACGGCTTTACTGGTCAAATTTTGCCAAAATTACAGCTTAATTTGTCCCCTCAAATCACAATCAAAACCTGCGAATGTTCTTTACAATTATTCCTTAACTATAGCTTACAGGTAGTCTTTTACCAAAATTTCAGCGATTTGAATACTATTTAATGCGGCTCCTTTACGAACATTGTCCGACACTACCCAGAAGTCAAGACCCCTTGGGTGTGAAATATCTTCCCTGATCCGGCCAACATAGACTGCATCCCCTCCTGCCGCTTCGGTGACAGCGGTGGGATAACCGCCATTGACACGCTCATCAATGACCTTGACACCGGCTGCGCTGTTAAGCAGTTTGCGCGCTTCATCTGCGGTCAGCTTGTCCCGGGTTTCAATATGGATGGCCTCAGAATGACCATAGAAAACCGGTATTCTCACTGCAGTTGGATTGACCTGTATGTGTTTGTCTTCCAGTATCTTCCGTGTCTCCCATACTATCTTCATCTCTTCCCTGGTGTAACCGTTGTCCTGAAACGCGTCGATATGAGGCAAGGCGTTGAAGGCAATTTGTTTCGGATAGACTCTGCATTCAGTTGGTTTGCCATTTAACAATGCTGCTGTTTGTTGTGCCAGTTCCTCGATTGCGCGCTTGCCGGTGCCGGATACGGCCTGATAAGTGCAGATATTAATCCGCTTAATCCCGGCAGCGTCATAAATAGGCTTCAGGGCAACGACCATCTGGATGGTGGAACAGTTTGGATTGGCGATGATACCCCGATGGGTATGCTGTGCAATGGCATGTGGATTAACCTCGGGGACCACCAGGGGAATATCGTCGTCATAACGAAACCGTGAGGTATTATCCACGACTATGCAGCCCGCCTTCGCCGCCCGTGGGGCATGTTTCCCCGATACAGATGCCCCGGCAGAAAAAAGTCCGATATCCATTCCCTTGAAGTCGAATGTCGCCAGATCTTCAACAATGATGTCCTTATTCTTGAAACGCAAGCGTTTACCCGTTGAACGGTTGCTCGCCAGTGCATGAATTTCATTGACCGGAAACTTCCGTTCTTCGAGGATTGACAACATGGTTTCGCCGACCGCACCGGTTACGCCAACTACGGCAATATTAAATTTGCGACTCATATTTCCTGCCGGGTTTGTAAAATATCAATTTCGTATTACCAGAATAAATGTGATTGGTGATTCGTAATTAGTTCAACATAATACAAGCAACAGGTTCCCAATCACCAATTACTAATCACTTATTACGATTCACTTGCCCAGTGCTTTAACAACGGCATCACCCATCTCACGTGTGCCCACCTTGCGCATTCCTTTGGTATAGATATCCGTGGTCCTGAATCCTTCGGCAAGGACGTGTTTTACTGCACATTCGATGCGATCTGCGAGTCCTGGTTCATTTAATGAATAACGCATCATCATTGCCACAGACAGAATGGTTGCAAGCGGATTGGCCTTGTCCTGGCCGGCAATATCCGGGGCAGACCCGTGAATCGGCTCATAGATTCCCTTCCCGTTCTTATTAAGAGAGGCGGAAGGCAACATTCCGATGGAACCGGTCAGCATGGCGGCAAGGTCTGACAAGATATCACCAAACATATTGGTCGTGACGATCACATCGAATTGCCTGGGATCACGCACAAGTTGCATGGCGGCATTATCCACATACATGTGCCTGAGTGTGACATCCGGGTATTCCCCGGCCACGCGTGTGACCACTTCACGCCAGAGCTCATTTGACTCCAATACATTGGCCTTGTCCACGGAGCAAACCCTGCCATTTCGTTTTCTGGCCACGATAAATGCCATATGTGTAATCCGTTCAATCTCTGACTCGTGATAAATCATTGTATTGAACCCTTCACGCAGGCCATCCCCTGCTGTCCTGATGCCGCGTGGCTCGCCAAAATAAATATCACCGGTGAGTTCCCGCACGATCATGATATTGAGACCCGAGATAACATCAGCTTTCAATGTCGACGCATCCGCCAGTTCACCATAAAGAATTGCTGGTCGAAGATTGGCATACAAATTGAGGCCGGAGCGAATGGCTAACAATCCCCGCTCAGGACGCAGTGATCGTTCAACAGACTCCCACTTCGGTCCGCCCACCGCGCCAAGTAGAACAGCATCACTTGCCTTCGCCTTGTGCAGCGTTACTTCAGGCATTGGCGTGCCCCTGGCATCGATCGCAGCGCCGCCGATCAAGCCATGTTCCATGACAATATCGAGTCCATGTTCTTTTGCCAAGGTATTCAAAACCTTCTCGGCTTCAGCAATGATCTCCGGACCGATCCCGTCACCTGGAAGAATTAAGATTGTTCTGCTCACTGAGTATTTCCGTTCTCATCAAATCAAAAGTAGCCGCTCATGCGCTGCCGCTATCAGCATCCATGCTTCTCGCGGCACTAATACATCCATATATGTCGT
>JACQHV010000069.1 GCA_016198885.1 Gammaproteobacteria bacterium | reverse complement strand
TAATTGGTGATTAGTAATTGGTAAATAGTTACTAATAACCAGTTTTTAATAACAAATTACTAAAAACAAATTACTACTTACAAATTACCAGACATTAATCACTAGGACACCATGCTGTTTTTGCTATGCATGGTTTGCCACCGGTTAACCCAATCAAGGAATTCATCTGCAGGGATTGGCCGGCTGATATAATAGCCTTGTGCGGAAGTGCATCCAAGGTTGCGTAGTAATCTGTATGTACTCTCAGTTTCTACGCCCTCGGCACAGGTCTTAAGACCCAGATTGGACGCGAGATTTATGCATGTCTCTGTGATCAATCTCGCTTCAGGATTTTTTTCAAGTTCCAGTATGAATGACATATCAATCTTGAGCTCTGAAAATGGCAGGCGGAATAACTGGACCAATGAAGAGTAGCCAGTTCCAAAATCATCCATAGACAGGGCAATTCCCTTGATGCGAAATCTTGTCAATATATCCATTGCCTGCTTTGGGTCTTGCATGGCACCAGATTCGGTGATTTCAAGCTTCAATCGTGAAGGAATTGTATTTAATTTCTGCAGAATGGAATCAATTTGATCAGGCAAGCTGAGATCATTGAGTAATAGAGAAGAAAGATTGATGGACATAATGAGATCTATACCTGCTTTTCTCCATTTTGATTGTTGTTGAACCGCAGTTTTCAGTATGTGATTTGTGAGTGGAGCGATAAGACCACTTGATTCTGCCAGAGGAATGAATTTATTTGGCAGGATGAGTCCCTGCCCGGGCTTTTGCCAGCGCGCTAAAGCCTCGACACCACAAATCTCATTATCATGATCTGAGTTGAGAGTTACCAGTGGTTGATAGAAAACAATAATTTCTCCCTGCTCGATTGCAAATTCAAGCATCTTGGAGGTAATCTCATCTACCATTAGCGCTTTTTCCAGGAGGTTCTCCAGTTCTGCCAATTTGATCGGTTTTTGTAACGCGCCAAGCATGTTCAGTCTATATTCTTTACCAAGTTGAAATACTGTATGCATGATTTTTTCACCCATACCACTGATCAGTAGAATTCTGTTGTAATATTTCATTTCAGCAAGAAGGCGCATAATTTCCACACCGTCACAGTCCGGCATGTGCAGATCGAGTATGATTACCAGTGGGTCAATGGATTCGAGAGCGGCATCAACTTCTTCCCTGCATAACGCAATAACCACATTAAATCCGCAATGTCGACCAACTTCTGCTATAAATTCCGCGACATCACGCTCATCATCAATGATTAACAGGTGATTACTATTCATTTATATGTATTCCATGGTTTTTTATAACTTTGCTATTCCTGATATTCAAAAATTACCGGTTCGAAGGGTTGGCGCCTGAGTGCATCAAGCAATACAGCCTCGGTTTCATTCCATGCCAGGTCCCTCAGGCGGCAATGCACGTGCAAGACACCGCCGGGAGACTTGGTGACACCGCAGGAAGGGCTGACGTGACGTATATTTGATTTGGTTGCGTCAATATGGCTGAGCACGACGATGGGAATATGCGGCGAGCGTTGTTTGATCTCCCGCGCTAGGCACACAAGATTTGTAAGGTCCTCGCATGATTCCGGATAGCCGGCAATCAGCAACATATCGTACTCCGAGAGCTGGTAATCCGGTTGCTCGCCCCATTTACGCCATTCCAGCTGATGGCCGGAACTGGTAAAAAGTTTTCTAAAAAAATGCCAGGTATTTGATTCTCCACCGAACAGAACCAGCTTCATGCGGCTTCTCTGGCGGTGTGCTCAGTCAATGCTCCGAATAATGCAAATTCAGTGTGTTCATCGATTTCCATCGTATCGGCAACGGTCAGCACCCTGCCTATCCTGATCGGGTCACCGAGCCGGGTCACATGAATTCCGGCCTTGCGAAACATTCTCTCGATCGCGACACTGGTCACGGAAACATAGCGTTTGATGCTTTTTTTCTGTGCAAACCGAAATGCCACCTGTATCATTTTTAACGGAATTTGGCTTAATCCAAAGCCGGCGTCGCCATCATGTGCTGCCACCGCAAACCGCGATAATTCCCAGATGTCCGGCTGTTGCGGGGCAGGCCTGCCATGAAGCAGTTCTGGAAACACGTCCTTGAGCATATAAGGCCCGGTAGTCGGTAACAGCCGCCAACAACCGATGACATTGCTCGTATCGTCTCTAACCACCACATAGACGGGGTTGATTTCGTCAAACTGGTCATACTCCATACCGTTATCGCTCCCTACTTCCCATCCCAGTCGATCATGGAAAATGGTGTGTCGTAACCGATACATATCATTGAGAGTTTTTTCATCCAGCTTTCCTTCATTACGTTGAGTCAACATGATTTCTGTCATTGTTATCCCCTCCTCGGCTATTCAACTGAGGGGATAAGACAATGATTTGAAAGGAAAAACTAGCTGTCAGAACTGACAGGTAGAAGATGTAAAAATTGGCTGAAAAATCAGGACTGGCGCGGGATTCCGGTTTCATCCATCCTGCCGAATTTTCCGCAAAAAACCTTGCGGAGGTGAAAATTAAGCGGTGGAAAAACGAAAAACTCGGGAAATCCGGAACTGGATTAGGGATGAATCAACCCCAGGGAAATGGCGCGGGCGATGGCGTGCTGGCGATGGGACACGCCCATTTTGTGTGACGCATTATGGACATGGAAAATCACCGTGCGCTGTGAAACATGAAGGATATCAGCGATTTCTTTGCTGCTCTTCCCTTCTGCAGCCCAAAGCAAACACTCATTTTCACGTGGAGTCAGTTCAGTTGTTTTTATCGGCAGCGATTCCCTGTTCAGGACCAGACGTTGGATGGCTTCATGTAAATAACAGGCAAAAAGCTGGGCATTGCCGAGACTGGCAATGATGTCTGTGTAAGCGGACTTTGGTTTTCTGGAACAAGCGAGACTCAGCATGGCAGTTTCGCCGTGGCCGCCGTGCACGGCCAGGCTTACGCCGCTGGCCAAACCAAACTCCGAAGCTTCCCCCATTAACCTTGCCGCTTTTCGGTTACTCGAAAGCTTTCCATCCCACAAGACGGGAATCACACTACCGCTCTTTATACAGTGCAAAAAAGTAGGATCAATTTTTTCATAGTCAGCCTCGATGTAATGGCTGCGCCATTCCTTGGGATAACCGCTTAAGATGAAACGGTAAGGGTTTGTGAGGGAAGTATTAACCTGTACGCCGTAAATGAAATGCTCGAAACCCATTTCATTGACAATATGGGAAACTGTGATGCGCAGCTCTTCCAGCGTATCGCATTTCAAGAGTGACTCGAAGGGAACCAACGAATTCATCTGATTTGCCTTATCTTAGATACCTCCGCAGATCCATGCAGGCC
>JACQHV010000062.1 GCA_016198885.1 Gammaproteobacteria bacterium | reverse complement strand
TCATCTGGCATACCAGTCAGATAATCTGTTAACCATTGAAGTCAAGCCTCTCAGCAAGGAAGAAAAGGAGGCCATACAAAAGAAGAAAGTTGGTTATACGGGTGAGCGATTATCACTGAATTTTCAGGACATTGAAGTGCGGGCCGTATTACAGCTCATCGCAGATTTTACGGGACTTAATATGGTGGCCAGTGATACGGTAACGGGGAACGTGACCTTGCGGCTGAAAAATGTTCCCTGGGATCAGGCCCTGGACATTATCCTGAAATCCAAGGGACTGGGTATGCGCAAGGATGGCAACGTGATAATGGTTGCACCACAGGAGGAAATCGCTGCCAGGGAGAAACTGGAGCTTGAAGCGAGTAAACAGATTGAAGAACTTGCCCCGCTCCATACAGAATTCCTGCAGGTGAATTATGCGAAGGCGGGAGAATTGGCATCCCTTATCCAGGCAGAAGAAAACAACCTGTTATCAGAACGCGGTAATGTGACTATCGACGAGCGGACCAACACCCTAATTATACAGGATGTTGCAGCAAGTCTGGAAAGCATCCGGCAGTTGGTGAATAAGCTGGATATACCTGTGCGTCAGGTATTGATTGAGTCGCGCATTATCAATGCTGATGAAAGTTTTTCCAAGGATCTGGGTGTTGAATTTGGAGTCAGTAAGAACACATTGGAAGAAGATCCTTCCACCCCGGATATTATTATCGGCGGCGGTTTACCTGGTGATACGGAGGGTGTTGGTACTGCCTTTGTTACTGATGATATTGAGAATTTGATGGTGACCTTGCCCGTAGTGGGTGCTACCGGTTCGTTTAAACTTGCATACGGTATCATCGGTTCATATCTTCTTCAGCTTGAATTAACGGCAGCGCTTGCGGAAGGTCGCGGGGAAGATATTGCCAGCCCCAAGGTAATCACGGCCAATCAACGTGAGGCCGTGATTGAATCCGGCGTGGAAATCCCGTTCCAGGAGGCTTCATCCAGTGGTGCAACCTCTGTCTCATTTAAAAAGGCAGTGCTGGCTTTGAGGGTGACACCCCAGATTACTCCGGATGATCGTATTTTGCTTGATTTGAAGGTCAACCAGGATACCCGGGGTTCACCGGATGTACTGGGTGTACCGCCGATCAATACCCGAAACGTCAGCACACAGGTGCTGGTGAATAATGGGGAGACAGTCGTTCTGGGCGGGGTGTATTCACAGTCCACTAACAGAACGTCTGACAGAATACCATTTTTCGGCGACCTGCCTTATGTCGGTTTTCTTTTCAAGCGCACAACAGAGGATAATGAAAAATCTGAATTGCTTATTTTTGTTACTCCGAAGATCCTGAAAGAGAATCTGCAGATATAAAACCGATCAGGCGATATCTGAATAATACTTGATTGTATTTACAAGGTGTGACCATCCAGGCCACACCTTTTCTTTTTTATTATCCAAAGAACTATTCTCTTGATTTGTTGTTAAAGGGATGGCATATCACATTTTTAATCAAACTTACGTATACAGAGTTGAAAAAATATAACAATATATTTCTTATAGGTCCCATGGGGTCCGGGAAGACATCTATTGGCCGCAGGCTTGCAAAAGAGCTCAATTTGCAATTTTTTGATAGTGATCATGAAATTGAACTGCGAACCGGGGTCAAGATAACTTTGATTTTTGAGATCGAAGGTGAAGCAGGATTTCGCAAACGTGAGACACAAATAATCAATGAATTAACCAGTAATAACGGTATAGTTCTTGCCACCGGTGGTGGTGCAGTTTTGGATCCTGTAAACAGGAAAACTCTGAGTGAACGCGGATTTGTGATTTATCTTAAGGCAAGTGTCGGGCCACTTTTGCGTCGTACTACCAAGGATAAAAGAAGACCGTTATTACAGATTGATAATCCAAAGGTGAAGATTGAGGAACTTCTGGCAATACGCGGTCCTTTATATGAAGAAATTGCCAATATGATTGTGGATACGGACCGCCAGACATTACAAAAGATAGTTGAAAATATATGCAATCATCAGAACCTGAAGTGAAGAAAATAATCGTAAAACTCGGTAAAAGGAGTTATCCAATCTTTATTGGAAATAATTTGCTGAATAATGCCGGGTTATTTAAAAATTACATTAATTCGAAGCAGGTCATGGTGGTGACAAATGAAACCATCGCACCGCTATACCTTGACAGGATCATACACTGCTTGAGTGATCTGGTGGTTGAATCAATTATCCTCCCCGATGGAGAAGAATATAAGACATTGGAGATAATGAATACCATCATTACAAAACTCTTGCAGCAGAGGTTCAGCCGAAACAGCTGCCTCATTGCCCTTGGCGGTGGGGTCGTGGGTGATATTACCGGTTTTGCCGCCGCCTGCTATCAACGCGGAATCGATTATATACAGGTACCGACAACTGTCCTTGCCCAGGTTGATTCATCAGTCGGCGGGAAAACCGCAGTTAATCATATTCTTGGCAAAAATATGATCGGTGCATTTCATCAACCGCGTGCAGTAATTGCTGACATCTCGGTACTGGCCACCCTGGATAATCGTGAATTGAGAGCAGGGCTTGCCGAGGTCATTAAATATGGACTTATCCACGACAAGAAATTTTTTACCTGGCTTGAACAGAACATAGTTAGACTTTTGAACAGGGAATATGATGCCCTGTGTTTTGCCATAGATTGCTCGTGCCGGAATAAGGCAGAGATTGTTGCAAAGGATGAAAAAGAATCGGGTATTCGGGCATTATTAAATCTGGGACATACCTTCGGCCATGCAATAGAAACCGGTCTTTGTTACAGGGACTGGTTGCATGGTGAGGCTGTTGCAACCGGAATGCTGATGTCAGCGGATTTATCCTGCCGTCATGGCTGGATAACTGATGATGATATTGCAAGAATAAGAAAAATATTAAATACGGCAGAGTTGCCTGTAAAATTACCTCAAGGTTTAAATTCAGAACGCATGCTGGAACTCATGTCAGTTGATAAAAAAACAAGAAACGGGATATTAAATCTGGTCCTGTTAAAAGGCATCGGCAATGCGATCGTTACTGATCAATATGATTCTGAAAAATTACTGGAAACACTGATGCACTTCTCGGCGGTTCAGGAGGTTGCCTGATGTTCGATCTGGCATGTTACGCTGCCAGAGAGGAGACTTCAAAAGGACGACTATACAAAGAAACAGGACCTTCCCACCGCAATCAATATCAGCGAGATCGTGATCGCATTATTCATTCCGCTGCCTTCAGGCGGCTTGAATACAAGACACAGGTATTTGTCAATCATGAAGGCGATATGTTTCGTACACGTCTTACACATTCTATTGAAGTCGCACAGATTGGACGAACGATAGCAAGGGCATTGAAACTCAATGAAGATCTCACAGAGGCAATATGCCTGGCACATGATTTGGGGCACACGCCCTTTGGTCATGCAGGTCAGGATATCCTGAATGTATGCATGCGAGAGCATGGAGGATTTGAGCATAATCTCCAGTCACTGCGTGTGGTGGAGGTTTTGGAAGAAAGATATGCTGAATTCCCCGGTCTTAACCTGATGTATGAAACAAGGGAAGGGATACTCAAACATTGTTCCCGAACCAAAGCGACGGAATTGGGTGAACTGGGTCGCCGGTTTCTGGAGGGACGACATCCGGGACTGGAAGCGCAGGTGGCCAATGTTGCAGACGAGATTGCTTATAACAATCATGATGTTGATGATGGTCTGAGGGCGGGGTTGATTACCGTAAAACAATTAAAAGAGTGTGAACTGTTTAATACACAACAAATTACAGTAAAAAAGCAATGGCCTGAATTACATGAAAGACGCATGATCCATGAAATTATCCGTCGCATGATAAATTCCCTGGTCAGTGATGTAATTGCAACCAGCCAGAAGAATATCAGCAAACTTAGACCCGCTGATATTGATGCTGTCCGTGATGCAGACATGGCATTAATAGGATTGAGTCGAGAGATGTCGGCAAATCAGATTGAGCTCAGGCGTTTTTTGCACAAAAACCTGTATCGGCACCATCGCGTACAACAGATGATGCGCAAGACCAAAAAGATCATCAAGGCACTTTTCGATGCCTATATGACAGAAATCGGGATAGTACCCGGTGACTTCCAACAAAGTGCTCTGAAATTCGAAGGTAAGGCAGGTGTATCAGATCGCGCGCGCGCCATTGCTGATTATATTGCCGGCATGACCGATCGTTTTGCCATAGCGGAATATGAACGCATCATCAAGCCACTGGAATAAACGCGTGCCTGGTTAGATTTGCATTTCTATGAACAGGATTAGCAGTAAATGTTGTTAATTGTTGATAATTGCTGCTATTTTACGTTATTTTCGTGATTTTTATCTGCATCCAATTATTTGTTGCACCGTGACATAATTGCTTCTTAACACTATTATTTAATTAATTTTGCAATCTTGCATGAGACAGGCAGCCATTTCAAAAAATACTATTGATAATGCTAAATAACCCTTTGGTGTTTTCTGGAAAGCTGTGATTGCAGGAGATCCGTGGATTATAAAGCGGATAAATAGACAAGAGTTGTCATTGCTTGAAATGACAGGTCTGGGAAGCAAAGTTATAATTTATTTCCTTGGACTTGACCTTGCCGGAGGAGCACGAGTGCTGAGAATACTGAGCTATGTCATCTGAAGCCTCACAAACATATCAAAATTACCCTTCCCCACAGGGTCTCTACGACCCGGGTTTTGAGCACGATGCATGTGGAGTGGGATTTGTGGTCGATATGAAGGGCCGCAAATCGCGCAAAATTGTAACTAATGCACTTACTATTCTGAAGAACCTGCTGCACCGTGGCGCCTGTGGTTGTGAGGAAAACACAGGTGATGGAGTCGGCATCCTCATTCAAATGCCCCATAAATTTTTCCTGGGTGAATGTAAAAAACTGGATATAGCACTGCCGGATGCCGGTTACTACGGAGCAGGACTGGTGTTCCTGCCCAAAGATCACGATCAATTAAAACAGTGTCAGACTATTTTCGAGAGGTTGGTGCGTGAAGAAGGCCAACATGTGCTGGGTTGGCGAGACGTACCCACAGATGATTCCCTGATCGGTCCAACGGCAAAATCCGGTGAGCCAACATTCAGACAAATTTTCATCGGTAGAAATGACAAAATAGATGATTCCGCCGCTTTTGAACGCCGCCTCTATATTATTCGTAAGCGTGTAGAGCATGCGATATGGAACACAGACATGACTGAACGGAATCTTTTTTACATCCCCAGTCTTTCCTGCCGGACCTTTATCTATAAAGGGATGCTCACCGGTAATCAGTTTGAGACAATGTTCCCGGATATTACACATCAGGATGTTGAATCTGCATTGGCATTGGTGCACCAGCGCTTCTCAACAAACACATTTCCTTCATGGCGATTAGCCCACCCTTTCCGTTATCTATGCCATAACGGTGAGATCAACACGCTGCGCGGCAATATCAACTGGATGAAAGCGCGGGAAGCCCTGTGTGAATCGGCATTATTTGGTGATGATTTAAAGAAAATATTTCCGATCATTATTGAAGGCGACAGCGATTCAGCCATCTTTGATAATGTCATGGAATTTTTGCACATGGCCGGCCGGCCGTTACCACATGCTGTCCTGATGATGATCCCTGAGGCATGGAGTGGCCATGAGTTAATGGATGAAGAACGGAAGGCCTTTTATGAATACCATGCCTGCTTGATGGAGCCCTGGGACGGCCCGGCGTCAATCGCATTTACCGATGGCAGTGTCATTGGTGCGGTACTGGATCGCAATGGACTCCGTCCTTCACGCTATTACGTAACCAAGGATGATATGGTAGTAATGGCATCGGAGGTCGGTGTGCTCGATATACCGCCCGAGAACGTTTTAATAAAAGAACGTCTGCACCCGGGACGCATATTCCTGGTTGATACAACGCAGGGACGAATCATTGATGACACAGAGCTCAAAAAAGAATTTGCAACACAACACCCCTATGCAAAGTGGCTGAAACAAAATCTGATACCGCTAGAACAGTTACCTGATCCAAAACATGTATTCGAAGCCGACTATGAATCTCTGTTACAGAGGCAACAGATCTTTGGTTATACCCACGAAGACCTGCGAATAATCATGGCGCCAATGGCGAGCAACGGCGAGGAACCGATAGGTTCCATGGGTACAGATGCCGCCCTGGCCGTATTATCCAACCGTCCCAGATTACTCTATGACTATTTCAAGCAATTATTCGCACAGGTCACCAATCCGCCACTCGATGGTATCCGTGAGGAACTTGTTACCCAGGTCGCTACCACAATAGGGCCGGAAGGTAACCTGCTCCAGCCGGCTCCGGTAAGTTGCCGGCAGATCAAAATACATTCGCCCGTCCTGACCAACGAAGAACTGGCACGGATACGGGATATGGATCTTCCCGGCTTCAAGACCAAAACAATTTCAATCCTGTATCGCGTGAAAGAAGGCGGGACCGGCCTTGAACATGCGTTGGAAAATGTTTATGCACAGGCCGATGCAGCAATTACGGAAGGCTACACCTTCATTATCCTGTCAGATCGCGGGGTCAATAAATATCTGGCGCCAATCCCCGCCTTGCTTGCAACAGCGGGTGTGCATCATCATCTGGTGCGCAATGGCACCCGGGTAAAGGTCGGCCTGGTGCTTGAAACGGGTGAGCCCAGAGAGGTACATCATTTTGCATTGCTTCTCGGTTATGGTGCCGGCGCCATTAATCCCTATCTTGCTTTCGAGTCCCTCGGTAATTTAATTGGCCATGGTCATATCCCGATCATGGAACACGCCAAGGCCATCAAAAATTATATCAAGGCGATTAACAAGGGTTTGATCAAAACCATCTCCAAGATGGGCATATCCACCATACAGTCCTATCGTGGTGCGCAGATCTTTGAAGCCGTCGGACTCGATAAGACATTCGTGGACAAATATTTTACCTGGACGGCATCGCGTATCGGCGGCATAGGGCTTGATGTGGTCGCCAAGGAGATCAATATACGCCACCATAACGCATTCCCGGATCGTATGGTTAAAAGGCCCGATCTCGACTGGGGTGGAGAATATCAATGGCGGCGTGATGGTGAATATCACCTGTTCAATCCTGACACCGTTTTTAAACTCCAGCATGCCACCCGCTCCGGTCAATACAAGATCTTCAAGGAATACACCAAACTTATTAATGATCAGAATGAACACCTCGCCACACTGCGAGGTTTATTCGAGTTCAAGTTCGCAAAAGAACCAATTCCGATCGAGGAAGTTGAGCCCGTCGAAAAGATCATGTCGCGTTTCGCAACCGGTGCGATGTCCTATGGTTCGATCAGCAAAGAGGCACACGAGACCCTGGCCATTGCCATGAACCGCATTGGCGGACGCTCGAATACCGGTGAGGGAGGTGAAGACCCCGAAAGATATATCCCCGATGCAAACGGTGACTCACGCAGGAGCGCCATTAAACAGGTGGCCTCCGGCCGTTTCGGTGTCACCAGTGAATATCTCGTCAATGCGAGCGATCTGCAGATCAAGATGGCACAGGGGGCGAAGCCGGGGGAAGGCGGCCAGCTTCCGGGTCATAAGGTATATCCCTGGATTGCCAAGGTGCGTTATTCAACACCGGGGGTTGGTCTGATCTCACCGCCGCCGCACCACGATATCTATTCAATTGAGGACCTGGCTCAACTCATCCATGATCTCAAGAACTCCAATCCCATGGCGAGGATAAACGTTAAACTGGTGGCGGAGGTCGGTGTGGGTACGGTAGCCGCTGGAGTGGCCAAGGCCCATTCCGATGTTGTCCTGATTTCAGGTTATGACGGCGGTACGGGTGCTTCACCCATCAGTTCCTTGAAACACGCAGGGGTACCGTGGGAACTGGGAGTTGCCGAGACACAGCAGGTCCTGGTCATGAACAAACTGCGTGATCGCATAGTGGTACAGACCGATGGCCAGCTTAAGACCGGACGTGACGTGGTTATTGCCGCGCTTCTGGGGGCTGAGGAATATGGTTTCTCTACAGCTCCGCTCGTTGTCATGGGCTGTATCATGATGCGGGTATGTCATTTGAACACCTGTCCGGTTGGTGTCGCAACCCAGGATCCGGAATTGCGCAAAAAATTCAACAGCAAACCGGAATTCGTCCAGAACTTCTTCCGCTATATAGCAGAAGAAGTGCGTGAATACATGGCACAACTCGGATTCAGAACAATAGACGAAATGATTGGCCGCGCAGACAAGCTGGATACGCAAAAGGCAGTTGATCACTGGAAAGCAAAGGGACTGGATTTTTCGCAGATACTTTACCGGCCTGAGGCAGGTCCCGAGGTTGCCGTGCGCTGTGTGCGCGAACAGGATCACGGATTACAAAAATCCCTCGATATGACGACGCTTGTCCCCTTGTGTAAGGACGCATTGGAGAAACAGAAACCGGTCAATATCATCCTCCCGATACGCAATATCAACCGCACCGTCGGTACCATCCTTGGTTATGAGATTACCCGCCGCCATGGCGGCAAGGGTCTTCCTGACGACACCATCAGGATACATTTCAACGGATCAGCGGGACAGAGTTTCGGTGCCTTCGTTCCGCGGGGCGTGACCCTGACACTGGAAGGTGATGCCAATGACTATCTGGGTAAAGGCCTGTCCGGTGGCAAGATCATCGTCTATCCGCCGAGGCATGCGAGTTTCGTACCGGAAGAAAACATTTTGATAGGTAATGTGGCCCTGTACGGTGCCACCCAGGGCGAGGCCTATTTCCGCGGTGTCGCCGGTGAACGTTTCGCGGTCAGGAACAGCGGCGTTAATACTGTGGTGGAAGGTGTTGGTGATCATGGTTGTGAGTATATGACCGGTGGCCGGGTCGTCGTTATCGGCGAGACCGGACGCAACTTTGCTGCCGGCATGTCCGGTGGCATTGCCTATGTGTTGGATAAAACAGGTGATTTCAGGATCCGCTGCAATCTGGGCATGGTTGATCTCGAGGCGCTGGGCGCCGAAGACAGCAAGACCATCAAGGAATTGCTGGACAGGCATGTTCAATATACGCAGAGCACTGTCGCGCAAAAGATCCTGGAAAAGTGGTCAACCTTTCAGCAGAAATTTGTAAAGATCATGCCCAAGGATTACAAACGCGTACTCGCCGCGATGGAGAAGGCAAGGAAGACCGGCATACCTGAAGACGTCGCTGTGATGGAGGCCGCGCATGGGTAAGATCACAGGTTTTATCGAGTTTGAACGGGAAAAACAACCGTACCGCCCGATAAAGAAAAGGATCAAGGACTGGCGTCAGGTGATGGAGCCCTGGCCGGTTGAACCGTTGAAGGTGCAGGCCGCGCGTTGCATGGATTGCGGTATTCCTTTCTGTCACCAGGGCTGTCCCTTAGGCAATCTCATCCCTGACTGGAATGATCTTGTCTATCGCGATCAATGGAAGGAAGCGATCCACCGTCTGCATGCCACCAATAATTTCCCGGAATTTACCGGCACACTTTGCCCGGCCCCCTGTGAAGGTTCCTGTGTACTGGGGATCAACGATGATCCGGTCACCATCAAGGCAGTGGAATTATCCATCATTGACCGCGCTTGGGAAAACGGCTGGATCAAGCCGATACTGCCCCAGATTAAAACTGACAAAAAAGTGGCGATTATTGGTTCCGGTCCTGCCGGTCTCGCGGCCGCACAACAACTTCGCCGTGCAGGACACGAGGTCACTGTATATGAACGGGATGACCGGATTGGAGGTTTATTACGTTACGGTATCCCCGAGTTCAAGATGGAAAAACGGCAACTGGATCGCCGTCTCGGGCAAATGGAAATCGAGGGAGTAATGTTCAAGACTAATTGCCACGTCGGTGTGAATATACCGGTTGAGGATTTACAGAATAATTTTGATGCACTCCTGCTGACGGGCGGCGCCTGCGCCCCGCGTGATCTGAAAGTACCGGGACGCGAACTCAAAGGGATACATTTCGCCATGGAATTTTTGCCTTTGCAAAACCGGCGTTGCGAAGGTGATGATATTCCGGATGCTGAATTTATCAGCGCGAAGGGCAGGCATGTGGTCATCATCGGTGGAGGTGATACCGGCGCGGACTGTCTGGGTACGGTCCACAGACAGGGATGTGCATCAGTACATCAACTGGAGATCCTGCCCAAACCACCTAACATTCGTTCTCCCGATAATCCCTGGCCTGAATGGCCATTCATCTATCGAACATCCGCCGCACATGATGAGGGTGGTGAACGTGTCTATGCAGTATCGACCAAATGTTTTATTGATGATGGCAAAGGCCGCGTCAAGGCCCTGGAACTGATCAAGGTTGAGATGAAACGCAAAGATGGACGCATGACTTTTGCAGAGGTTCCGGGCTCTGAGCATTTGCTTCCCTGTGACCTTGCCCTGCTGGCCATGGGATTTCTGGGTCCCGAGAAGCCCGGCATGCTGGAACAGCTCGAGGTAAAGTTTACTGACCGTGGCAATGTCGCACGCGACAAAAACTGGATGACCAATGTTCCCGGCGTGTTTACCGCAGGGGATATGCAACGTGGGCAGTCATTGATTGTGTGGGCGATAGCGGAAGGGAGGTCTGCCGCTCGCGGCATCGACTTATACCTTATGGGAAGTTCAGATCTGCCAGCGCCAGTGTAACCTTGTCGGACGATGTATAGGGATATACTAGTGTCGCGGTGATATGGATATCAAAAAGCGACCTACACCCCGCCCCGGTTTAGATATCAACTAAGTAGTTGATTTTTTAGTAACAGGCAATATACTTTAATCACTACCACCCCCGTCGTTTCGCCGGCGGGCCGCAGGGTCTTCAAGGGTTTACTTGAGACCCTTTGCCTTAATCCAGAAATTTTACAGGGATCGTAATGGCCATAGAATTTCACCCAAAACCAGGACAAATCCTTCTATGTGATTTTTCACAAGGATTTAAAACGCCGGAAATGGTTAAATCAAACCGTCCGGTTATCGTAATTACTCCTGCATTGAAATATCGTTCCGGATTGGTAACGGTTGTGCCATTAAGTACCGTAAAACCAGAACCAATAATGTCATATCACTATCGAGTGCCAAGAAATTGCTTGCCACAAACCAGAATCTTTCAGGAAAAAGATAATTGGGTAAAAGGCGATTTAATTTATACCGTCGGGTTCCATAGACTGAATTTGGTTCGACTGGGGGCGCGGGACAAAAATACAGGGAAACGGCATTATTTTAAGCGCAGATTAGACGATAACACCATGAAGGAAATATATAAATGCATCTTGCATGGGATTAATTTGGGACACTTGTCTGTGCATTTATAATGTGAATCAATCACTTATAATTCTATAATTAATTTTAAACTTGTAGAATCGGGAAACAGATATTATATTTACAACGTACCTGCTCTGCTTTGCATCAGGCATTCGAGACTACGCAAAGGTCCGCCCAGCGTAGCCAGCCCGGAAAAATGATGACAAGTTTTCCCGGCGCTGAGTTTCAAGGCTCCCTCGTGGAGCCTTTGTCATTTATGGATGAGTTATTTGGTCAGAAAGTAATATCTAGAGTTAGATTGTGTGGGCTATTGCGGAGGGACGATCAGCTGCGCGCGGCATTGATATGTATTTAATGAGAAGTTCTGATTTACCAGCCCCAGTTTAATCACTAATCGTCATTCCCGCGACAGCGGGAATCCAGCCAAATTTTATTTATTAGTTCTTTTTAATATTTGGTTTCGCCTTCATGGCGAGTGACTTCTTTTTTGCTTGCCCGAAAAAAGAAGTCACCAAGAAAAAAGTGCACCCCGATGACATGGTCTGCGCGATGCTTTCCTGCATCGCTTGACACCCGGTGCATACGTTCCTGTATGCCCGTTCGGCGGGATGAATGTCCACAGGACATTCATCTTTTTCCGCCTCACCCCTCGAAAGCAATGGTTTTGCGACGGCACGCGCCTATTCGGCATGACCTCCATGGATGGAGGAAATGCAGAAGGATTGTATGGAACAATCCCTGCCCTGCTCAGATGAGCTAAAAATGACCTCCTGTCATTTTTGCGCTACCGCTGCCTCGCATCACGGCATGTCATAAGGGGGATTGAACGGAGAGCATCATAAACTATACTTTATATAACGCCAGATTGATTTTACTGAAAAAAGGATAGTTAATCGTGAAACGTACATATAGACCATTTAATCTCCTTTGTTTATTTACCATAATTATTTTGCCTTACTCGGTTTTTGGTGAAATATTCGTGACCAATGCTAATTACCCACAAAATGAGCATCAATCCAGATGGGATGTTGATGTTGGAAGATGTACTAGTGAAGCGCTCTCAGCTTATCCGGAACCATCTCAAGTTGAAGACCCGAATTTACGAAACAGAACTCGAAGATTTAGCGGTTATTCATCCTCTGGAGAAAGTTTTAGTGGTTATGCATATGAAGGTGGAATTAATAGCCCACAAGATTATCGGGATTATCAAAATTATAAAAAAGATACTAGCGAATTACCTGAAGTACGAAGTAAATATATTGCTAGCTGTTTGGAGATCAAGGGATGGCAGGCTCATTCAGATGGATTATTAGGAAAAAATATGACAACAAGAGAGCTTTTAGAATATTTAATTACTGGTAATCTTTGAATAGTTTAAAGTAATAGAAGTGAAAATTTCCTTTATTAAAAGAAACTTGTTAAATTAAAGAACTGCGGAGTGATTGAAATTAAACCCCGCCGCACTTTATAAGTATCTGCAACCGTATAAAAGGGGTCAGACCCTGACCTATCCCCACGAATAATTGTAAAAAAACAGATCTAAAACAAGGCGTTAAC
>JACQHV010000077.1 GCA_016198885.1 Gammaproteobacteria bacterium | reverse complement strand
TTGGCTTCACGTTTGTTGAGGCCCAGTTCCTCATAGAGCTTCTCCGCCATTTCTGCTTTGGTTAATGCCATGATTATTCTCTCAATATCGCATCAAACTCCTTCCGGAGTCTGTTCAGGATTTTCCCCATGATGGCCTCGACTTCCTTGTCTATAAGAGTGCTAGAAGATTTCTGAAAGGTCAAGCCCAATGCGAGACTTTTTTTCCCTAGATCAATACCTTCGCCCTGATATACGTCAAACAACTCTAGGTTAATTAACACTTCCGGGCTTAATTTTCTTATACATCGCATAATATCCGCGACTGGTATATTTTCCTTAACGACAATGGCTAGATCACGTCGGACCGTTGGAAATTTCGATAATTTCCTGTATTTTGGTGTTATCTTCGTCGAAATTCCATTAACTTGCAATTCAAACATATAAACCTGTTGGGGTATTTCCAGGTTCATCTGGATCGCAGGATGTAATGCACCAGTGTATCCAATATATTGATCTGCAAGAATTATCTCTGCTGATTGCCCCGGGTGGAGCGCAGGATGTGTTGTTGACCTGTATTCAATATCTTGCAGGTTGCAGCCACAGATGCTAAGAATCCCCTCTAAATCTCCTTTAATATCAAAAAAATCACATAAAATATCATCATTATCCCATTGTTTATCATATATATTTCCATATATTAATCCGCCGATCATGGGCAGTTGACGTATGTTTTTATCCAACATATAGATGAGGCCTATCTCGAACAACCTGCCCCTCTGTTGCTGTCTTTTAAGGTTATATTGCAAGGTTTGCAGTAAACCAGGCCACAGACTGGTGCGCATCACAGACAGTTCTGCGGAGATAGGATTGGTCAGTACCAAAGGTTTGACATCAGGGGTAATCAGCCCCTGCAGTTTTTTATCAACAAAACTATAGGTAATAACCTCCTGATAGCCGTGTTGAACGAGTACCTCGCGTACTCTTTGCAGTTGTCCTTGTATACCATGGCTATCATGGAAACGCAGAGAAGCCTGTAAACACTGGACCGGGATGGCGTTATATCCAAAGATTCGCGCAATCTCTTCGATTAGGTCTGTCTCGATGGCAATATCAAACCGATATGAGGGGGGGCGTACCTGCCAGTTATCACCTCCTTTTTCCAACTCCATGCCAAGGCACTTCAGGATCCTGGTTACTTCGGCGGGTTCTATTGATATTCCCAGGATTCGTTTTATTTCCCTGGCATGCAAAATAATGGGGCCGGGTGCAGGAAGTTGGTCGTTTGCCGATGCTTCAATAACCGGCCCGGCTGATCCACCACATATATCCAGAATCAATCGTGTGGCCCGCTCAACAGCCCGGCGTTGTAATGCATAATCAACCCCACGTTCAAATCGCTGTGCGGAATCGGTGTTTAGTCCATAACGTCGGGCATAACCGATTATGTTCTGAGGATTGAAATAGGCACTCTCGAGAAATACTGCCCGATTATTCTGATTGACCGCACTGTCCAGCCCACCCATTATGCCAGCCATGGCAAGCACCTGTTTATCATCAGCAATGACAAGGGTGTTTTCATACAATGTATATTCCTTGTTATCGAGCAAAACCAGTTTCTCTCCTTGCCTGACAAATCTGACATGGATGCTGCCCTTCAGTTTGTCATTATTAAAAGCATGCAGAGGTTGACCCAGTTCCAGCATGACATAATTGGTGATATCCACCACGGTATTAATACTGTGAAGGCCACTGCGGGATAATCTTTCAGTCAGCCAGAGTGGCAAGGGCCGTGTGTTATCCACATCTTCAATGACACGGCCGACATAATGGGGGCATGCCTGCGGGGCGTCGAGTTTGACCTTACGATCCTTGTCATTAATCGCTGCAACAGGTTCTATGTACGGAACATTGAGTGAACAATTATTTAATACCGAAACTTCACGTGCGACCCCTGCAATACTCAGACAATCTCCGCGGTTCGGGGTCAGTGACAATTCAATGACAGTATCGTCCGATGTGAATAACTCATTTACATCCTGCCCGAGGGTATAGTTCTCCTGTAATTCCAGCAAACCACTCCCCCCATCAACCAAACCCAATTCCACGGCCGAACACAATATACCATCAGACTTGACACCTTTTATTTCCATTGCAGTAATCGATTTTTTACCTGGCAGTTTCGCGCCAACTCGCGCCAACGGCACACGCATACCCACCCGTACATTATCCGCACCACAGACAACGGTGAGTGTATCGCTGCCTCCACAACGTACCTGGCACACCTTGAGCCCGTCTGCATTTGGGTGTGGCATTACAGATTCCACATGGGCAACTACTACACCGGAAAAACCGGCACTGACTTTCTCGACAGTCTCGACTTCCAGACCAGCCATGGTCAGTTGTTCAGCAAGCTGATTAGTATCAATCGGTGGATTTACCCACTCTCTTATCCATTGTTCGCTGAATTTCATATATTAGTGATCGGTGATAAGTAACTGGTGATTGGTTGTTGATGGTTTTTTACTAATTACTATTCACCAATTACCAGTTACAGATTACTATCAATTAAATTGTTCTAAAAAACGCAGATCATTTTCAAAAAATATACGCAAATCATCAATACCATATTGAAGCATGGCCAGACGCTCAACACCCATACCAAAAGCAAGGCCGGTATATTTTTTACTGTCTATACCCACATTTTCCAGAACCTTTGGATGCACCATGCCGCAGCCCAAAACCTCGAGCCAACCATTGTCCCCCATGATGTCGACCTCAGCAGACGGTTCAGTAAATGGAAAATAAGAAGGTCTGAACCGAATCTCGAGTTTCCTGTCAAAAAAACATTCCAGAAAATTCCTGAGCAATCCTTTCAACTGTGCAAAACTTACCTGCTCATCCACCATCAGACCCTCGACCTGATGAAACATCGGCGTATGGGTCATATCGGAATCGCAACGATATACACGACCCGGGGCGATAAAACGCAATGGTGGTTTACGCTGCTGCATCACCCTGATCTGAACTGATGATGTATGCGTACGCAATAAAGTATTTTCATTAAAATAAAAAGTATCGTGCATTGCCCGCGAAGGATGGTACGCAGGAATATTGAGCGCTTCAAAATTGTGATAGTCATCCTCCACCTCAGGCCCTTCCACAATTTCAAATCCTGCCTGGGTAAACAAGTCTTCTATCTTCTGCAAGGTAAGTGTGATGGGATGCAGACCACCTGGACGCTGGCCGCGTCCAGGCAAGGTGACATCAATTTTTTCCTGTGCCAGCTGTGTTTCAAGCTTTGCCATTTCCAGGATATTACGACGCTGATCTATGGCCTCCTCTATGGCTCGTTTCGCATTGTTAATAGCCTCACCCGCCTTTGGACGTTCAGCAGCAGGTAATTTGCCCAATTGTTTCAGACGTTGAGTGAGCTGGCCTTTTTTACCAAGATAATCAATGCGCACCTGATCAAGGGCAATGAGATCTCCCGCTGCCTTGATTGCCGCCATTGCCTGGTTAAGGAGTTCTGTTATTTCATTCATGCTGCCATAGAAATAAAATTGGGAAATAAAAAAGGGGAAAGTTATTCCTTTCCCCTGCAAGCAAAAAACTTTTCCGGCGATCAGCTTGCGAGGCAGGATTTCGCCTGGTTGGCAAGCTCTGCAAATGCATGTTTATCCGATATCGCAAGTTCAGCCAGTATCTTACGATCAATCTCTATGGCTGCCTTGTGCAAGCCATTGATGAACCGGCTGTAAGACAAGCCATGTTCACGTGCTGCGGCATTGATTCGCGCGACCCATAAAACCCTGAATTGACGTTTCCTCTGCCGCCGATCACGATAGGCATATTGACCGGCCCTCGTAACTGCCTGTTTGGCGACGCGTAATACTTTTTTACGCCGGCCTCTGTAACCCTTGGCTTGTTCAATAATCTTTTTATGTCTTGCATGGGCTGTTACCCCACGTTTTACTCTTGGCATTACTATACCCCGCTAACTATAAGGCAACATGCGTGCAATCGCCTTCTGATCATGATCATGTGCGGCGATTATGCTGCGTAATTGACGTTTACGTTTGGAACTTTTTTTAGTCAGAATATGACTGCGATGCGACTGGCGATGTTTGAATTTACCGGAAGCGCCACGTGAAAAACGTTTGGCTGCACCGCGGTTAGATTTCATTTTAGGCATTAACTTTTACTCCGGATTTTCAAAATATTTAATTACTTAATCGTATTTTCGGACTATCTTTTCGGGGCCAGAATCATAACCATCTGGCGGCCTTCCATTTTTGGATATTGTTCAACAATACTGTGTTCACGCAAATCAGCTTCTATCCTGTCCAGCATTTTTGCGCCCAATTCCTGATGGACCAGTTCGCGTCCGCGAAATCGCAATGTTACCTTAACCTTGTCTCCATTCGTGAGGAAACGAATCAAACTGCGTAATTTAACCTGATAATCACCTTGTTCGGTACCTGGTCGAAATTTAATTTCCTTGACCTGAATCTGTTTTTGCTTCCTTTTGGCAGCGTGCCGTTTCTTCGTCTGTTCAAATACGTATTTACCATAATCCATTATCCGGCAAACAGGAGGATCCGCGTTTGGTACAATTTCAACTAAATCAAGTTCGGCTTCGTCAGCCATTCTGAATGCCTCATTCAGAGAAAGAATGCCTACTTGTTCGCCATCTTCACCGATCAGCCTTATGCGGGCTGATGTTATTTCTTCATTCAAACGAGTCTGCTTATCCGCAGTAATATGTTATTCCTCCAAAATAGTATGGCCGCGGTACGCGATATCTTTTGTGAGATGATCAATAAAGGCATCCAGTGTCATGCCCCCAAGGTCATCACCACTGCGCGTACGCACGGCCACAGTGTTGTTTTCTACCTCTCGCCCTCCGATGACAAGCTGGTATGGGACGCGTTGTATTGCGTGTTCGCGGATTTTAAGCCCGATTGTTTCATTTCTCAAGTCAGTCCCTACCCTGAATCCTTGATTTTTCAGGGTTTCCGCCACTCTGACAGCAAAATCCGCCTGTCTCTCTGTCAAACTGATGGCAACAACCTGAACGGGAGCCAGCCAGACAGGCAGACTGCCGGCATAATGCTCAATCAGGATTCCGATAAACCGCTCCATGGAACCCAGAATGGCCCGGTGGATCATGACCGGGACCTGTTTGCTTCCATCTTCGGCGATATAGCCGGCATCCAGTCTGCCGGGCATGGAAAAATCCACCTGGATGGTACCGCATTGCCAGTCCCGGCCAATGCTGTCTTTCAGGACAAATTCAATTTTGGGCCCATAAAATGCCCCTTCTCCGGGCTGAAGTTTCCAATCCAGTCCTTTATCGTCCGCGGCGATCTTGAGCGACCGCTCGGCCTTATCCCACTGCTGATCAGTGCCGACACGCTGTTCCGGACGAGTCGAGATCGCTATCGCCACATCGTCAAATCCAAAATCCTTATAGACCTTGAAGGTCAGATCAATCAGTGTTTTGACTTCATCCTGCAATTGATCCTCGATACAAAAAATATGGGCGTCATCCTGGGTAAAACGCCGGGCACGCATCAGTCCGTGTAAGGTACCGGAGACCTCGTTTCTATGGACCACACCGAACTCAGCCATACGCAATGGCAGATCCCGATAACTTTTCAACCCCTGATTGTAAATCTGCACATGGGCAGGACAGTTCATGGGCTTGACAGCATAGTCGCGATTTTCCGAGCTGGTTGTAAACATCGCTATGGAAAACTTGTCCCAATGTCCGGATTTCTCCCAAAGACTCCGATCCAGCATCTGTGGCGTACCGACTTCCCGGTAATCGTAGGCCTTGAGCGTATTCCGGATATATTGTTCGATAATAAGAAACAGTTGCCAGCCTTTCTCATGCCAGAACACCATACCGGGGGCCTCTGGTTGAAAATGAAATAAATCGAGTTTCTTGCCCAGTTTGCGATGATCCCGTTTTTCCGCTTCTTCCAGCCGGTGCAAGTAGTCCTTCAGATCCCGCTCACTGGTAAAGGCCGTACCGTAAATGCGTTGCAATTGCGCGTTTCGGGAATCGCCGCGCCAATAGGCGCCGG
>JACQHV010000076.1 GCA_016198885.1 Gammaproteobacteria bacterium | reverse complement strand
GTGATCACTCTCAAGTAGCGGCCACCCAGTTCTGGTATAGCGGCCCAAAATCGGTATCGATTATGTTCTTGTGGCTCTGACTTAATAGCATTTTTCATAACGTACACACACCATTCCTTCTTTATGTATGGACGTTTTCTCAGGACTTCATTTTCAAAGTAATCTGAGTATTTGTATTCAGACATCCACTATATTGTCCATTGCAAAATTACTATCACATCCTGCTGTATAACGGTCGCGTTAACTGGCGCGGCGCTTTTTACCGCGTCCAAGTGAATGCGTTGTTAGACGTGATGGCTTTTCAACGAAACGCCCCGCTACAAACTTGTGTAACACACTGGCAATGAGCGTTTGGTAAGGAACGCCCTCTTCGGCCGCACGCGCCTGGATGTCCAGCAGGTCAGGAGATGAAAGTCGAATGTTCACCCGTCTGTCTTTGATAAAAGTCGCCCGAGCAGCCTCTTGATATTTCTTCAGTTCAGCTTTAGACGGAAAAATGGACTCAAGCTGCCCCTTCTCATAGGTTTCAAGGATCTGCTCGTCAAACGATTTACGCTTCTTCATTTCGTTCACCACCTTTCAGATAATCACGTGTGGCTTTCCTGCTTGGCAGGATCGTCTTAAGGAAATAGTAATTCGCTTCCTCAACGAACGGCACCAAGTAGGCATATTGCTCGACCGCAACCACAAACACGCGCTGATTCGGATAGTTGCGGGGGTTGGAATGCCGCAAGATATCGAGTAATCCGCCGGCTTCAATGGCGAGAACGATCTCCTCAAAGGAAATGTTCCGCTCTGCTTTCAGTTTCTCGTTTTTCTCGTGGTTCCAACGGAACGGCTTCATTAATTACAGTGTACATAAATGTGTGCCGTTTGTCATCAGTGATCCGGGGTTGATTATTGCAGATCGGGACCGGTGTGATTTAGTCGCTCATGCGCATCCTGCGCCTGCGACATTTGAACATCCATGTACTTCATTTTGAGCAGTTGTCCAGCAGAAGAAACTGATTGTGATGGAAGACACTATCACCACCTATGCCTTTCACGTGGTCGGCAACCGCACGCGCCAGACCGATGCGGTTCCCTGCTGTGTCATAGCCGAACATAGTGGAGGGATTGAAGTTGTTGAGATGTGTGCGTTCCATTTGCCGGGGTTCTTGGGTTTTTGTTTTCTATCTTCTAATGTAAATGGTTATAAATAAGTCACTCCGGCCCCGATCTATTTATCTTCGCTTTAAACCGTGGCATCGGTTGCTCCTGTTAAGCGAAGGGGCGTTTCCCTTCATTAACACGATCAGATCACAGGCAAAATCAGAAGTTCCGGACTTTTTCTACAGCTTCAACGTTCGCCATAACCGGCAGCAAAAAGTGGCGCAACGAAGGAGCGACGCTTTTTGCTGTCCGCGTTGATGGCGTGGTTAGGGATCATTGAACTGCGAACAACTGGTTGGTATTGCCAGATTTCTCTTTCCGTATTTTTCCGTAAAGCTCCATGTAATACAAAACATTCGCCACCTTCTTGCCGTCTTCAACGTTTTTCAGCTTCTTGATGTCCTTCTGTAACGTGCCGGGATTCTCTTTTATGGTTTTCATTAAATTCGTCGACAAGGTTGCGGTGAATATCTGGGTCGGACCTGCGTAAGATATTGTTTACTATAAATAACATCGCTATATAAGGCGATTATTCCGGTTTAAAGGATTGTTTTTACCTACATTTTGGGCAGTATAAGACTTCAGCTTGGCCAACACTATAATCCAACTTCTTAAAACACTTTTTTCAAGACAAAAAAGCGGCTCTAAGGACTAAATAGTCCCATTTTAATTGAATGATTTTCTATAAATCAGTCCGTTACGTAGGTCCGACCCGCATTCTGTTCCCGTGTTTTCCCCTGCACACACTGGTTAGGGCCGCTCATGGCTACTGTGGTGCGACACGCAGAATTTTATCAAGGTCGCTTTTAGGTAAGCATTTCAATTCGAGAAGCTTTTGAATAAGCGCCAGCAGTTTATGTGAAGAAAGAACAGGTGGGCCACCGGGACCATAACCCAATTTTAGTTTGCCACCATCTTGGCGAGTATCTTTGTAATAACAAAACCAAAAGTCGTCGATCGGGCCGTCTTGCGAATTACTCACAAGAAACACAAACGGCTGATACGTGTCATTGGCCGTGCCTAGCGGCACGACGCCGCGAAGAAATGGATTCCAGACACTACCAATTTCTTGGAGTTCATAGGATTTTTCAATATAGCCGGCGCTCTTACAGGTTGAGCAGGTGAACCACCCCTTGTTATCGACATGGTGTTTTAGCAGGTCGTCAATGTTTGACGCCCAAGTTGAAGATCCGCATTTCTGGTTGCTGCAATTGATGGACCAGCTCATATTGTTTTCCTCTTAGATCACAGGCGATTTTGAAGAGCGTGACCCTTGTGCCATTTGGCCTGATATTCCTGTGTCACAAAAAACACCTTTAGGGTCGCTTGGTATTCTTGCGCTACCCAGAAAAGCTTCGTAGAACCTCCAGAGGTGTAGAACCAGTGTGCGTCGTCTTTTGCTTGATACTCTTGAGCGACAACAAAGACGGAAATATCGGCTTGGTATTCCTGAGAAACTTTGAAAGCCTTTACAGTTGCCTGGTAATCGTGATCAACAACGCAAATTTTCGCCATGGCGATTCTCCTATAATTGGTTGACGGCCTAACGATAAAAATCAGACGCCGCTTTTAGCGGTCGGCTGGAGTGTGTTGTTAGGCATCATAGTGGAAATGCCGACTTTTCATTGAAAGGAAACTTCGCTTTGACAAGTTCTATAATCGCCGAGCCAATAGGTTTTCCGAGTTGGGTAGTTAACGAAGCTACAGTTTGCTCAAAAGACTCGTCAATGATTTGCCATTTTCTACGCCATGCATCCGATAAAGGAAACTCGGATATTTGAAGTAGAGGAACTAGATGATGAAACATCCAGCCGACTTCACAGAATCGATTAACAAACATTGCAAATGGCATTTCTTCAAACTTTGGAAGCACTGGTAATGGTCCTTGACCCCTCATCCAGTCCATAGCAAGTCCCGCTGAAAGTCTTGCACCATGTGTTTCATGATCAAAAAGTGCATCCCACTTTGATAATTCAGCTAGAGTAGTGGCCGACAATCCACTTTGGTCTCCTGTCATTTGCCTTCGAACTACATACTCGGTGTTCTTTCTGAGTTTTTTTACTTCTTCAGGATTGACAGGTTTTCCTGGCACTACTCCTTCAATGCTATAAAAATCAGTCAATCGCTGTAGAGCTGCAGAAGTTAATACTTGATTGTCGAAAATATTACGTAACAATGTATATCCTAAATATGGGTAGCCCTTGATTGATACTCGCTCAGCACCACAAAGGGATGCAAAAGAATGCGCCATTCTTGGCACAAAAATCGCGTAAAACTCTGATAATGGATTCTTTACTTTAGGACGTATCTCCACATTTATCATTTCGACAGTTTCTAAAAAGAAACACTTGAAAGCATCTGAGAGAGTTAGATAACCCTTGTATTTCAGTACTTCATTGCCATAAGTTTCTTCAGCATCAAATACTTGATGAGCGCGTGCGAACTCAACACCTTTATGTTCAGAAATCTCTCCTAAACGTTCCATGAATTGTTCAACTGTTACCGTCATGTCTATGATGCCTAACGTCGTGGTGAACGGCGGGCCAGCACGCCATCAAACGATTGCGCGACGCTTTCAGCCCGTCCGTTCCACCTAGAGTTAGGCATCGGTGGCCGCTCATCTACGGGGCGAACCTTCGCCCCCACATTTTTGGCACACCAGCGAATTATCTATGCCCATCGAGCGTGCCACGACAGGGCGCACGAGCCGGAACCATGATGACTCCCATAGGCCGAGGTAGTCATTGTCAAAGCGTCCAACGGGTATGGGAGGTCCCATAGCGACTTTTTGACCTGGAAATGGGGCCTCACGTATCACGTGCTTGAAACGACATGACGAGCAGGTAAGGCTCGTCGACACAAGATCTGGCAGTTGTTCAACCGCTTCCCACGCTTCTGCACCGCGCCTTACGGAGACGGACTTGAGTATCTCGCCATGGAAAAGGATGTTGCCACAGGCGAAATTCTTCGAACCGACCCGCTCCATATCGTGAAGTTCGGCGGTTCCCTCCAAGAAACGCCTTTCTAATTCACCGTATGTTAGACGAAACCAAAAGCGATACCAAAACGTCTTGCGCTTACGTTGATCTTCTTCCTCGGCCTTGGCCCAAACACGCGCGGTGTACTGGTCTCCTGCGCTTCGCGGATCCGCGCGGAAGCCGCATTTGAAGCACTCAATTGCGCCAAACAGTTCTTGCCCGCATTTCTGACAGGTGGCCATGCTCCCCCCAATGGATGACTTATGTGACGATATAGACCATCTGATCACCGCTCGCCTGTATTACCTGCTTGCCAATGCTAGGACGCTCGACAGGGTTTGTTTCCCATGAGCATAACGTCTTGCTGTGCGGTGGGCCAGCACGGACGGTTGATTTGGCGCGACGCTGGCGGCCCGTCCGCACCAGCTTAAAGTTAGTCGTCAGCTATTAGAAGGGAGGAGCGGCACCACCGGTGATTCAACCGTGAGTAAATCTCTCCTCAGACCCGTGTGACAGTTTTGCTAGATCCTCCCAGAGTGTATTGAAGGCAGTCATAGCATCGTCTCGGAGATGCTCATCCGTGACCTCAAGAACCCGGTTCGCCAAAACCTTCTGTAAGATCAGATGTACGGAGCGTTCGGGAAGGAAAACCAGCATTTGAACGGGTGGCAGCCTTCGCTCTGGGAGACATCTCATTTCGAGGCGGTCAGCCTTGAAGCCCTGGACGTTCCTTTCACATGTATGCCAGAGCGTGTCCATGTCTTTTTCCGCCTGGTGATGACAGATGTATCGATACTTTTTTGCCTCCGACAAATTTTGTATGATCGCGCCGCGTCTCGAGCCAAGGTCTGCTTTGAAATCTCCGGCGAGAACCCAAACCTCCTTGTTCTGGCGCTCTCGCTGGCACAGAGTCCTTTCGTCAGTTGTGGGCCACTGTTCGATCACGGCAGTCTGGAGGATCTCGAATACCCGGTCCTCCAGCTCCTCGGCGAACTTCGCGATTTGGCCGCTAAGAATGGTTCGCCTGACATGCTTCCTATAAAGGGCTAAAGACACAAACGTTGCCGCCAACAGTACGAGAACGGCCGCCACAGAGAAAACGTGATGCTTCGTACCGGGCACCATCAAGTCGAATAGGGTGACTAGGAAGATACCTGTCACCTCAAGAGTAATCGCTCGCACAGATCCGAGGAGCGACGCGAGCTGATATAGCGGCTCTTTCATACGATGCTCCGGTTTGACATAGGTTGCTCGCCCCGCGAACTGTTGTCAATCAGAGAGGTGGTAGCACGGTGCTTGCACTGAAGTATTGCAGAGCAACCTGACGCCTAACGAGGCTGTAGAAAAAG
>JACQHV010000060.1 GCA_016198885.1 Gammaproteobacteria bacterium | reverse complement strand
TTTAATTATATTACATTCTGGACGGCATATTCCGATTTTCTTCCAGAAATTTCAGTATGTTGCCAAGTATGTGATGATCCTGACTCTCAAACCAGTGAGCACCCTGCTCTCTACGCAGCCAGGTCAACTGACGCTTCGCTAATTGACGCGTTGCAACAATTGCATGTTCCACCATCTGGTCATAGTCAAGCAAGCCCTCCAGGTACTGCCAGACCTGCCGATAGCCGACCAACCGCATGGAAGGCATTCCAGAGGTAAGATCACCACGCTCATATAACGATTTGACCTCATCTATCAGGCCATCTTCCAGCATCTGCAGGAATCGAAGTTTGATCTGCTCATGAATAAAGCCGCGATCCTTTGGGGCCGTAATGATTTTAATCACCTTATTTGACAATGGCGTTGCTGTGGTCTGACTAAAATGTTCGCTCATGGACCTGCCCGTCAGGGCATAGACCTCCAGCGCCCGTTGAATACGCTGAGGGTCATTAGGGTGGATCCTGGTAGCAGCGATCGGATCGATCTCTGCCAACTGTTCATGCATCACCTTCCAGCCTTTTGTCAGCGCTTCGGCCGCAAGCTGATACCTCACTTGCTCACTGGCAGATGGCAATTGCGACATGCCATGTTCGAGTGTTCGGAAATAAAGACCAGTACCTCCTACCAATAAGGGTATTTTGTTGCATGCATGAATGTCCTCAATTTCAGCCAGGGCGTCACTGCGAAACCGGGCTGCCGAATAGGATTCGGCAGGATCACAGATATCGATCAAACGATGTGGGGCAATTCTGAGAATCTCTGCCGAAGGTTTGGCAGTACCGATAATCATATAACGATAGATCATCGCTGAATCCACACTGACAATATTCAGTGGCAAATGTTGACAAAGTTCAACCGCGAGTTTTGTCTTGCCCGCAGAGGTGGGGCCCATGAGGAAAATTACCGGCAACCCTGTCTCAATTTCCATGTTGAAACAAATCATCCAGCTCCCGCATATCGAACGATCGCCACGCGCTTTGAAATATTCCGGCCTGAATCTTCCGTTCAACTCCTTTCAATTCTCCAAGCAAGGTATTCATTTCTGCAAGAGTGAGAGATTGTGGCGCGCTGTCACTGGCATGATTGGCCAGAGTGACTATGAGTTTATCTATTGACCCGGTAGTATCATGCACCTTACGGAGGACATTGATAATATCAACAATGAGTGCCGTGGCGTCAGCATAGATAAGCATAAGAGGTAATTCGCGAATTAATATTGAGACGGGTGCAATACGTTCAATGACAAGACCCAGTGTTTTTAACACATCACTATTTCGCATGATTAACTCGGCGTCAGATTCAGAAAAAGAAAGCATGAGTGGTACAAGAACAGGTCTTGAACGAATTCCGCCATCTTTATATGCCGCCTGTAACCGGACACCTGTGATCAATTCCCTGGCGCGCCGGACATCAACCAGAATTACGCCGGTAACGCTTTCCGCAATCAAAAAGCGGCCCTTAATCAGGGCAAGCGCCTTTCCATGTTCCGGTGAAAATATAGGTTCCTCAGCAGTCTTGTTCAGGGAATTCGGGTAATTTGCCTGCTGATCACTGATCAAATTGATGTCCGGGATCGGAAATGGCGGTGAGTAATTTTGATCGCCAGATTGAATAAGGACTTTATTACAGGCATGCAGAACATTAGCAAGACTGCTGTAGATAAAATCATGGACATTCCTGGCCTCACGAAAGCGCACTTCATGTTTGGCAGGATGTACATTCACGTCTGCGGCAGAGGCATCCATTTCAAGATATAAAATGTAGGTCGCATACCGGCCTGGATAAAGAAGATCCTGAAAGGCCATCCGTATTGCATGATTGACCTGCTTGTCGCGGATAATACGCCCGTTCAGGTAAAAATATTGTTGATCGGACTGACTGCGGGCTAACACCGGCTTTCCCAGCCACCCCCGTAAATGCAGACCGCCTGAGAGCTGATCCACAGGCAATGAATGGATGAAAAACGATTCACCATGGATTGCCCGCACCCGTTGTGCAGGATCATCTTCCATACCGGCACAGTGAAATATCCGCCGATCATTATGATACAGACGAATCGAAACATTAAAACGGCTTAGTGCGATTCGTTTAACAAGTTCCTGGATGTGTATATATTCAGTTTTTTCTGAACGCATGAATTTGCGCCGTGCCGGGATGTTATAAAACAGATCCCTGACTTCAACCGTTGTTCCCACGGGATGGGCGGCCGGTTGTATCTGTGGCATCCTTTCTTGGGAAGAATTCTTGACAGTCCATCCATGTTCAGCATTCAACTGACGCGATGATAAAATAAATCTGGACACTGATGCGATGCTTGATAATGCCTCGCCGCGAAAACCCAGGGTGGTGATCCGGGCAAGATCAGCCGGGCTGTGAATTTTGCTGGTGGTGTGACGATCAATGGCCAGTACAAGATCATCGGCATGTATTCCGTGTCCATTATCCTGAATGCGAATCAGACGGCTGCCGCCCCTTTTTATTTCAATGGTAATATTAGTGGCATTCGCGTCCAGACTGTTTTCCAGTAATTCCTTTACTACCGATGCCGGCCGTTCAATTACCTCACCAGCCGCGATCTGATTAACTAATGTTTCCGGAAGTTTGTGTATGCGTTGTACAGAATCAACATCTGACATGCTGCCTATGATACGGCAGCCCCGCTCAGGGTGATAGTCGTGCCTGGAGTAAACCGGAAATTTGCTGAACAAGTCCATCCATGCACTTTTTACATCCTTAGCTCCGTTAGCGGCACCTCCCTGTGCCACTCCTTAATCTGAAAAGCAAAAAGTATGATTTTTGCTTTTCTTCTTTGTTCAGGCACATGGTGTTCTTGAATAATGCTGGTACCTCCATGTACCGACTACAGGTTGGTGAAAAACAGGGTTTTTCATCAATCTGTTAACCGTCACTTCCATTCGGGATGGACAATATCTGACCTACGCGGATGTGATCACCCTTCAAACCATTATGTTCACGCAGACTCTGCATACTGACACGATAGTACTGCGCGATCGTGGATAACGTATCGCCACGTGCAATAACATGCTTACGTTCAGCCAGGGCAAGAATCGTCCCTTCTGGTGCATGCTCGATAAAATAACTACGTAGACCGCTCACGATAGCTTCTGCCAACTTGTACTGATGATCACGGTTACGCAGATTTTTCTCTTCTGCAGGATTGGAAATATAGGCGGTTTCGATCAGTATTGACGGGATGTCGGGTGATTTGAGCACGGCGAAACCAGCGGACTGAACCCGGCGTGTGTGGATCTTGCCTAATTTTTTCAAACCAACGAGAACACGATCAGCGATATCAATACTGGCTTCCAGACTGGCTGTTTGTGATAAATCAAGCAAAACCGACTTCAGGATATTATCATCGACATCCAAACTGACACCGCCGATCAGATCTGAGGCATTTTCCTGCTCCGCGAGCCAGCGTGCAGCCTCACTACTGGCGCCTTTATTTGAAAGAATATAGATTGATGAACCGCTGACCCGTGGATCTTTGAATGCATCAGCATGGACAGAAATAAAGAGATCTGCCTTATTGTCACGCGCCTTGCTGATCCGCTTTCGTAATGGAAGAAAATAATCTCCTTCCCGGATCAACACCGCCTGCATACCCCGCTCCTTATTAATCATATCGGCGATGACTTTAGAGATCTGCAACACCACATCCTTTTCATGAACCCCGCTGGGCCCGCGTGCACCCGGATCATCACCGCCATGCCCTGCGTCAATCGCAATAATTACATCGCGTGGTGTACCAGGCAGCCTGTTGTCAGGAGTCGCCTGGACTGGCATGTTTTTGCCTTCATCATAAAGATCGATGACAAGACGGTGCCCATATTGCTGATTGGGTGGCAGCAGAAAACTCTTGATTTCAACCTGTTGTTTGAGGTCAAGTACTACACGCAGGTCATTCTCGTTAAGCATGCCGCTGCGTAACCCTTGCAAATACTTATCTGCTGCATTGGGCCGGGCCGGATCACTGAGCAGACGGGCATTTTTTATATCCACGACCACCCGATAAGGATCAGTCAGCGTTTGCAGACCATGGGTGACCGGGCCAGAGACATCAAACACAATACGCGTATTGTCCGGGGCCGCCCAAATGCGGACATTCTGCAGGTGCACAGGGGCAGCTGTGACATTCAGGGTCAAAAAGAAAAGTACTATGGCCAAAAAGTTGCGCATGACCTTTACCGTGACTTTTTTAAGGTTTATCTATAATTTATTAGCTGTTATTTAAATAATTTCAAGTTTTTCTTAGAAAATCAACTTATATTGCTGTTTTTTAACCTTATAATAGGTTAACCCCTACAAAAATGCAGGATTTTAAATGGGGGTCAGGGATACTTACGGAAGGTTTCTGATAATGGCATGGCCCAGCGGGCCCTGTACTTCAAGTGAGACCTGGCGGTGCCCTTCCAGACCCTCTATATGGACCAAAAGATCAGGTTTGCCCAGACGTGAGCCGGCCTTTTCCGGCCATTCAACCAGGCAGATCCCGGCCTGATCAAAATAATCGCGCAGGCCGATGGCCTCCAGTTCTTCAGGGGAATTCAGGCGATAGAAGTCAAAATGATAGATTTCATTCCCGTTAATCTCATAAGGTTCAATCAGGGTATAAGTCGGACTTTTGACCACACCGGTATATCCGAAGCCACGGAGAAACCCTCTGACCAGGGTGGTCTTGCCGGCACCCAGTTCACCCTGAAAAAATAATTTCGCCCCGGCGGGACAATCCCGGGCAATACTACCTCCCAATTTTTCCATGGCCACGGCATCGGGCACCTCAATCTTCATGATGAGGCGGGATTTACCAGACGGCGTATCACAGGCATCAGATCACCGGCCATAAGACCGCGTTCACCTTCCCTGGCGGCCTCATCACCTGCCGTGGCATGGAGACAGACGCCGACCCTCGCTGCATCCCCCAATCCAAAGCCCTGTGCAACAAGCCCGGCAATAATGCCTGTCAGGACATCTCCCATGCCACCACTCGCCATGCCGGGATTACCTGCACTGCAAACACTGACATCACCGTTCTGATCAACAATCACGGTACCACTGCCTTTAAGAACGATCACTCCACCATAGCGCCGCTGTAACTTCAGGGCCGTATTAAAACGGTCTGCCTGAATCGCCGCAGTATCACAATCAAGCAAACGTGCCGCCTCACCAGGATGGGGAGTCAATATCCACCGTTCATTGTACGTCGGCTCCTGGGCGAGCAGGTTCAAGGCATCCGCATCCACCACGATGGGCAAATCACTTTCCAGTACCATGGCTAATAGTGTCACTGCCCATTGTGATTTTCCCAATCCCGGTCCGATTGCTACCACATTGGCGCGTTCCAGCAACGGCAGAAGTTGACCCGATGATTCCACACCGTGCGCCATGATCTCGGGTCTGACCATGCTGATGATAGCGGCGTGTTCAGCGCGTGTTGCCAGACTCACCAGACCCGCACCAGTCCGCGCTGCAGCTTCACCTGCCATGCGCGCCGCACCGGTATAACCCGAGTCACCACCCACGATCAGCACATGTCCGAAATGGCCTTTATGTGCAGAGCGAGGTCTTGCAGAGAAGAGGGAATATAACAGAGTCAGATCAATTCGCCGGGATGCAGGTGTAATATCTTTATAAATCTTCTCCGGAACCTCCAGATTACTGAATACTATTTCACCTGCATATTCCCTGCCCTGGCCGGTGAAGAGCCCCTGCTTGAGGCCGATAAAACTGATGGTGAGATCTGCCTTTACAGCAACACCCATGACCTGTCCGGTATCGGCATTCAGACCTGATGGGATATCAATAGACAATACCGGAGTATCCTGTGCATTGATGTCATTAATCACAGCTTTCAATTTACCACTGACTTCCCGATCGAGTCCCGTACCTAACAGTGCATCGACCAGAACATCGGCATTATCCAGTTTGTCTTTTGTATATGTTTCAGGTTTGAATCCCGTCGCAATCAATGCATCGGCGGCCCGGCGCGCTTCACCCTGTAATCGTTCCAATGTGTCAATGTGCAGGAGTCTCACATTACAGCCGGCCTCGTGTGCAAGTTTCGCCAATACATAACCGTCTCCACCATTATTACCATTGCCGCATACTACAGTGATTTTTTTTGCGTATGGCCAGGTAGATCGCATGACCTGATAAGCTGCAGTTCCGGCACGCTCCATTAATTCCGTCCCGGGTATTTTGCAATCCTTGATTGCAATCTGATCCAGTTTCCTTACTTGATCGGTGCGATAGAGTTTATCCGGGAGTTCTGATGAGACGTATTTCACGGCAGGGCATTAGGCATTAAATGTATTTTTCCTGATAAAACCTGAGTTCATTAATGGAATTCCGGACGTCTTCCAATGCGATGTGGGTCGATTCCTTTTCATACTGTTCCTTTTCGGGATACCAGCGTTTCACCAGTTCCTTGACTGTACTCACGTCCAGATTGCGATAGTGAAAATACTGTTCAAGTTGCGGCATAAGACGGTGCAGAAAACGTCGATCCTGGCAGATACTGTTTCCACACATCGGTGATGTTTTAGCGGGAACGAACTTCTCGACAAATGTCAATGTCATACGTTCAGCATCGGCAGTGGTATACCGGCTGTTACGAACACGATCAATGAGGCCTGATTTGGCATGTTGCTTTGTGTTCCATTCATCCATGGCCTGCAATATTGCGTCATCCTGATGAATAGCAATCACCGGACCTTCTTCAAGAATATTCAGCTGATTGTCAGTAATGATTGTTGCAATCTCAATGATATAATCATTGTCAGTATCAAGACCGGTCATCTCAAGGTCAAGCCAGATTAAATTGTCTGGTGATTGAATCATAGATATGCCTGTTTTATTTTTGCAGATGCCATTCTAACCATAATATGGAGTATCTGATAGAGTAAGCGAAATGCACATCATAAATACTTTGACACATTAAATAATATGAATGAATTCACCTGGATTATCCTTCTTGCCATAATTTTGTGCATTTCCATTCAATGGGTGCTCACTCAACGGCATATTGTACATATCCGCAAAAACCGTAATGCTGTCCCGGAAGCCTTTACCGGAAAGATACCACTCAAAGACCATCAAAAGGCCGCAGACTATACACAGGCCAAAGTGAAGGCGGGTTTATTTGAACTGATTCTCAGCATAACCTTTTTGCTGATCTGGACATTGGGTGGCGCCCTGCAGTTACTCGACAACACCTGGCG
>JACQHV010000008.1 GCA_016198885.1 Gammaproteobacteria bacterium | reverse complement strand
TCAAGAAGATCATCACCACCCTCAGGTTTAAAGTCAGTCGTTGACGTGACATCCAACAAACTGTCGCCACCATGTGAAACATCGAGGATACTTTCGGCATTGTCAGTTATTAAATCGAGTGCTTCTCCGGATTCTTCTCCACCAGGAACTCCTGCGAAAGTTACATCCAGAAGATTATCACTGCTTTCCCTGGAGGTATCGAGAGCGGGTTCTTCTTCACCAGCACTGTCCAATGTGAAATCGATAGATCCAGCATCAGCCGCTGCTGGAGTTGCAGGTCCTGCGCCGGCTGAAATATCGAGAATGTCATCACTTTCAACCAAAGAAATATCAAGTCCCTCATCAGCCTGTTCGACGGCTTCTTCCTGTGCTGCTGCGGCTGTAACATCAAGTACTTCCTCTTCATCTTCAATATTTATTGCAGCCGTGACATCGAGAATGTCCGCGTCCCCTTCCTGAGCAGCCGTTATATTCAGAACGTCTTCGCTTTTTTCTGCTGTTGCCTCAAGATCAAAGTCCAGTCCTCCCGCTGCCTGCCCTGCATCACCGGCAATGTTAACGATTCCACCACCTGTAATGGGGCCGGCCGCTTCTTCTTCACCTGCAACCGGTGTCTGAAACATGGCACGATTGGGAGATATTTCCTGCCACATGGCGAGGGCCATGTCCCAATGTTCACCCCGGCCACCGACCTTGTCATGCAGGACTTCAGCGGCTTTCTCATAGCCCTTCTTGTTGCCGGCAGCATAGTAAACTTCAAGAAGTTTTGTATGTAATTCAAGATTATCAGGCTCTTTTGCAATTGCCTTTTTCACGAAGTCTTCCGCCTGGCCGAAATCCTCATAGGCAAGGAAGGTATTTATCTTCTGCTCGAACTCAGCCATCTGATCTTCTTCCGGTGCGGCCGGTGCAACTGCTTGCGGTACCGGAGTAATAATCCGGGTTTTATCCGCTGCTACGTCAGGTTGAATAGTTTCCTCTTCATCGCCAGGAAGAATCGTTTCCGCATCAGAATCCTTCAGCGCCTGGTTGATATCTGTTATATCTTCAGAAGGTTCAACTGTTTCAGCCACCATGTCTTCAAAATCAGGGAACGCACTTGCGGGTATTTCAATAGCGGCCTCGCTGCGACGGCGCATCGTATATGAAGTAAGAAATACTATTAACAGAACTACAGCAAAGCCGCCTGCAACCATCATCATATTATTCTTGAGCTGATCAATAACAACGCCCATGAAGCCGGATGGCAGAAATGTTGAGATGATGCCACCCTTTTCTTTCGCTGCAGTTTCCACAGGGGATTTCTCTTTACTGGCGACTTCTGCTTCCTTTGCCGGGGCAGTTGTTTCGGTCACTTCAGCTTTCCTGGCAACCTCAGTTTTCTCCGGGGCCTCTTCTTTTACAATTGCTTCCTTCCCTGCTTCAGTGCCTCCGGCAACGACAGGTTCTTTCACAATTTCTTCAACAGGCTCCTCTGCAATGCCCTCTTCTTTCATGATGACCTCCTTGGTTTCCATTTCAGGAGGGGCCGCCTTCTCAGCAGCTTCCTGTGCAGCTTTTGCCTTTTCCGCTTCCGCACTTGCAACATGTTGCTGTAAGGTGGCCAATTCATCTTCCTTGAGTACAATCAATCTTTTCAGATCATCAATAATGGCCTCGGTTTCTGATAATTTATCCTTGAGTTCTGCATTCTCCAGCTTGAGTGCCTCAAGAGACTCATTGACCAGCGCAAGTTCCTGTGTCAATGCCTCATCACCGGCTTCACCAGCAACTGATTCTGCCGGACCCTGTTCCATCGCACCCTCGCCTTCGCCAGGAACAGGCACCAGACGCAACTCGGGCTTGCCTTCAGGTTCAACAGCAGCTTGTTCAACTTTTTCAACCGGTGCTGTCGTCGGCACTTCACCCGCAGTCGTGTCAATTGCTCCCGGCTTTTCTTCTTCAAGGGCGGTAACTGCGCCTTCCGGCCTCCGGGTTATTGCAGAAGCGATAGCAGTACGCGCTTCTTCCCACAATGAATTCTGGTTTTTTGCCTCTGCAAAGGCCTCATCTTTCGCGACCGACTGAATATCTGTCATATCGGGCATTTTCAGGACATGGCCGCGTTTGAGGCCATTGATATTGTCATTTATAAAGGCCTCGGGATTTGCATGCAGTAATGCCAGCATCGTCTGTTGAATGCTGACGGAAGAATCAGGGCGCATGGCCTTGGCGATAGACCACAGGGTATCGCCTGTTACTATCGGCCCGTAATCACCCCCTTCATAACTGATCTGCCGTGCCGCCGGAACAATGGACACCGAAGGAGCGGGGGTTGCGGGTCTGTGTTCTTTAAAGGCCTGTTCATACACGACAACATGTTCCTCCGCGCCTTTAACAAAAGCGGGGGGTGCCGCGGGTTGCGCAAGCTTCTGTTGCTTCTCAGCGGTTGCATAGATGGGGGGATCGAGAAGAACAGTATATTCACGGAAAAGACGGCCCTTTGACCAACTAATCTCCAGCAGGAAATTCAGAAAAGGTTCGGTGATGGGTTCTCTGCTGTAGATACGGATATAATCTGGCCCGGTCTCCGATTCACTCACTTCAAATCGCAATTGCGTAAGAATCAGTTCGCGGGGGATCCCAGCACGTTGAAATGTCTCCTGATCAGCCAGTAATACATTCAGACTATCCAGTTCGTCGGTTGTGGCGGATAACAACTCGATCCTGGCCTCAAATGGCTCATTCAGTGCTGAATCAAGATCAAGCTCTCCAAGCCCGAGCGCCTGGACAAACCCGGGCAATGATGCCAAAAGAAAAACAAACGGAAAGCTCAATCTCATACTTGTTAATTCCTGTTCCGGAAATTCTGTTTACTGCGGGTTAATAAGTAATGAATATTCACGTTTGATTTGGCCATTCACCCAGTCCAGTTCCAGCAGAAATTGTATGATGGGTTCACGCACCACATCTCTGCTGGTGATCTTCAAGTAACTGGGTCCCTGCTCGCTGCGAATGAGCTCCACCTTGAGATGAGGCCAGTGATATACCCCCGAAATCTGTCCGGTGAGACTGGAGACCGAGGTATGCAGACTATCAAGCTCAACAGTACTTGCTGAAGCAAATTCAATTGTGGCGTCAAGTGGCTGATTTAGAGAAGAATTTAAGCTTATTTTGGACAATGCCAGAGCATATGCACTGGAGTGTATGGTCATCAGTGTTAAAAACAGTGAAAACACCAGCAGTTTCTTATTCATAGGCCAGACCAAATGTTGTATATTTC
>JACQHV010000059.1 GCA_016198885.1 Gammaproteobacteria bacterium | reverse complement strand
TCCATGTATTCCGACATGTCAAAACGATTCAATTCGATTCCCATGATTTTGGCAAGTTGTCGTGTGACTTCTGTTTTGCCCACGCCGGTGGGTCCGGCGAACAGAAATGCCCCAATTGGTTGTTGTGGATTAGCCAGTCCTGATCGCGCCAGTTTGATTGCACTGGCAAGTGTTTCGATGGCTTCATCCTGACCAAAGACAACCATTTTAAGATTGCGCTCAAGGTTCTTCATAATGTCCTTGTCGGATGTAGAAACATTTTTCGCGGGTATCCGCGCAACTTTCGCGACGATATTTTCAATATCTGTTACACCAATTGTTTTCTTCCGGCGAGAGGGTGAAACCAGTTGTTGTGATGCTCCGGCTTCGTCAATGATATCAATAGCCTTGTCCGGAAGGTGTCGATCATTGACATAACGGTCTGTCAGTTCTGCGGCAGAACGCAACGATTGATGGGTATATTTCACCTGGTGATGTTCCTCGAAACGTGATTTCAGACCTTCAAGAATCTGCACGGTTTCTTCAATCGAGGGTTCAGTGATATCGATTTTCTGAAATCGCCTGGCAAGTGCGCGATCTTTTTCAAAGATGCCGCGATATTCCTGGTATGTTGTGGAACCGATGCATTTCAGTTCACCGGAGGCGAGCACAGGTTTGATAATATTCGATGCATCCATCACACCACCTGATGCGGCACCGGCGCCAATGATGGTATGAATCTCGTCAATAAACAGGATTGATCCTTTTGTTTTTTTGAGTTGCGCGATAACGTTTTTCAGCCGTTTTTCAAAATCACCGCGATATTTGGTACCAGCGAGCAGAGCTCCAAGATCAAGCGCATAAATGGTGCTGCTGGTCAATACATCAGGTACATCGCCGTCAACAATCATCTTGGCCAGACCTTCGGCAATCGCAGTTTTACCTACACCGGCTTCACCGACATACAGCGGATTGTTTTTACGGCGTCTGCACAGGATCTGGATTGTGCGATCAATTTCCTGTTGGCGTCCAATCAGAGGATCAATCTTGCCCAGTTCCGCCTGATGATTCAGGTTAAGGGCATATGCCTCAAGTGGGTTTGTCCCGGATTCATCCGGACGCAGATCTTCTTCAATAGGTGCATCAGAAGGCCTGCCCTGATCATCCTCGGAAATTTTTGCAATACCGTGTGAAATGTAATTTACGATATCAAGGCGGGTAATATCCTGTTTGCTGAGAAAATAAGTCGCATGTGATTCACGTTCGGCGAAAATGGCAACCAGTACATTGGCACCATTGACTTCTTTTCTGCCGGATGACTGCACATGAAATACGGCGCGTTGCAATACGCGTTGAAATCCCAGTGTTGGTTGTGTGTCACGCTCATCATTATCAGTCAGAAGAGGTGAGTTCTCCTGAATGAACTTTATCAAGTCATTATGCAAGGCATTCAGGTTGGCACCACAGGCACGCAACACCTTGGCGGCGGACGGATTATCCAGTAATGCCAGAAGCAGGTGTTCTACTGTCATGAATTCATGACGTTGTTCACGCGCTTCTTTAAAGGCGTTATTTAATGTCAGTTCAAGTTCTTTATCCAGCATGACCAGTTACCCTTTATGCTTTTTCCATCGTACAAAGAAGCGGGTGTTGATTTTCACGTGAATAAATATTTACCTGAGACACCTTCGTTTCGGCAATCTCATGAGTAAAGATACCACAAATCCCTCTGCCACGCGTATGCACTTCCAGCATAATACGCGTCGCATTGCTTCTGTCCATGGAAAAAAACAATTCAAGTATATGAACAACAAAATCCATTGGCGTATAGTCATCATTATTAAGGATGACCTTATAGAGAGGTGGACGTTTGAGTTTGGCCTTGGTTTCCTGCAATGCAAGACCATCATCGTAACTGTGACCGATCTTTTCTGACATGCTGTGTTAGTAAATACTCCGATTTAAGATGTCATTAAGTTACCTGATAATTATACTTGCACATTCTATAGTTTCCACACTGCCTGAGACGCGGGATTCCTGAATTCTACCCGGGCATGGTTTATGCTTGATTTGCCCTTACCACATGTTCTATAGATTGAATGTTCAAATACATTCGTGAATTTTTTCCTGATTTTCCGGTAGTCCACTCAAAGCACAATGGAGTTATCAAGAGTCTTGATGAAAGATGATATCTCTCATGTGCCGGAAAACCGGGCTATGCGGTGGAGGATTGGAACGTACCACCAGTCTCATGCAGTGTTGCGCCGCCATTCAATCCCATGACCGGAATCCGTATCATCGGTACTCCTCAGGGCTACATTATACTTACCGTTGACATTTTGTGCGATGCAACGTAATGTTTGGTTTCTGTAATTTGACCAAACTATTAAGCCCTTGAATTACCTAAGAAATGCCAATACAGCAAAAGAGAGTCAGGAGGAGACGTCTATGACTGCTTATGCACATCCGGTAACTATGGGTGGACTGGAAGCCCTTGGATTGATCGTTCCCGAGTATCAGGAGATCCTCACTACCGAGGCCCTGAATTTTGTCGAAGAGCTGGAAAGACGCTTCGGTCCACGCCGCAGGCAACTGCTTGAAATCCGTAAAAATCGTCAGAAGGCCTTTGACAGCGGCACATTGCCGGATTTCTGGCCCCAGACCAGGGAAATTCGTGAGAGTAAATGGACTGTTGCCCCCATACCGGAAGACCTCAAGGATCGCAGGGTGGAAATGACCGGTCCGGTCGAACGCAAGATGGTCATAAACGGACTCAATTCTGGCGCCAGGATGTACATGGCGGATTTTGAAGATTCCTCTGCACCGACCTGGAAGGCCATGATCGATGGCCAGATCAATATGCGTGATGTGGTTAACGGAATGATCAGTTACCAAAGTCCGCAGGGAAAGTTATATGCACTCAACAAAGAGACCGCAGTGCTGCTGGTCAGACCCCGCGGCTGGCACATGCGGGAAAAACATATGTTGCTGGATGGCGAGCCGATCTCTGCCAGTCTGTTTGATTTTGGTCTGTTCTTTTTTCATAACGCCAAAAACCTGATCAATAAAGGTACCGGTCCTTACTTTTATCTGCCGAAGATGGAGAGTTATCTGGAGGCGCGTCTCTGGAATGAGGTATTTGTTTTTGCCCAGAATTATATCGGTGTTCCGAAGGGCACCATTCGCGCCACGGTCCTGATTGAAACCATAACTGCTGCATTTGAAATGGACGAAATCCTGTGGGAACTCAGGGATCATTCCGCTGGTTTAAACTGTGGCAGATGGGATTACATATTCAGTTTCATCAAATGTTTCCGTAACTGGCCCGAGTTTGTTTTGCCAGAACGCAGCCAGATAACCATGGGCACACACTTCATGAATGCCTATTCAGAACTGCTGATTAAAACCTGCCACCGGCGCGGCATCCATGCCATGGGTGGTATGGCGGCACAGATCCCGATCAAAGGGGATCAGGAATTGAATGAAAAGGCCATGGCCAAGGTACACGCCGATAAGGAACGTGAGGCAAAAAATGGTCATGATGGCACCTGGGTGGGACATCCCGGTCTCGTTTCCGTTGCCATGGAGGTGTTTGATAAATATATGCCGAGACCTAATCAGATCGATAACAAGCGGGATGATGTACAGGTAACTCAGGCAGATCTGTTAAAGGTACCGGAAGGCACTATCACACGCGCAGGTTTCGAAGGTAATATCAATGCAGCATTGCGTTATACGGAATCCTGGCTTGGAGGTCAGGGTTGTGTGCCGATTTTTCATCTCATGGAAGATGCCGCCACGGCTGAAATCGCACGTGCCCAGATCTGGCAATGGATTCGTTATCCCAAGGGTGTGCTTGATAATGGTAAAAAAATCACCATAGAAATGTTCCGCGAGGCACTGGC
>JACQHV010000061.1 GCA_016198885.1 Gammaproteobacteria bacterium | reverse complement strand
GATCTGGCTGAACAGTCCGTAGATGAACTGATGCAAATCGAAAATATGGACGCTGAACGGGCAGGCAAACTGATCATGACTGCGAGAATTCCCTGGTTTGAAGCACGAGAACAGAAAAGCGAGGGAGTAACAGATGCCTGAAGTAACCGTCAGGCAATTTGCTGATGTAGTCGGTATTTCCGTAGATCGCCTGCTTGAACAATTGCAGGAGGCCGGCCTCACGGATAAATCTGCCGAAGATATGATCACGGATGATGAAAAGACGGAATTGCTTGCCCACCTGCGGCGGAAACATGGCAAGAATGATTCTGCCGAGCCCAGAAAGATTACCTTGAAGCGCAAAACACTGAGTGAAATCAAGGTGCCGGTTACTATGCAGGGACGCGGCAAAAACAGATCCAAGACTGTCAGCGTCGAATTCAGGAAGAAGCGTACCTATGTTAAACGCAGCGCCATTGAAGAAAACAAACCCGTTTCTGCTGAGTCCGTAGAAACACAGACCATTTCTCCTGAGCAACAGATTCAAGTCGAATCCGCAGTTAAACAGACACTTCCAATTGCCGCAGATCACCAGGAAGCAGCAATCCAAACTGAAACTCTTGATAAAGAACTGGGAGAAGAAAAACCTGACAAGACTGAAAATGTACAATTAGCTGTTGATGATAATGTTGCAACTGAAAAAGAACCTGAAACTGTATTGCAAGACCAGTCACAGAGAATAGTGTATGAATCATCTGCACCAGTCGAGACTGAAGCAGATGATAAACATAGTAAGCATGGCTGGCAGGAACTTCATGTTGCCACTGAAAAATCCGGCCGCCGCAAAAAGCGGAAAAAGCCAAAACCCGTAGTTACACCGATAATTACTCAGCATGGTTTTGAAAAACCGACCGTACCCATTGTGCGGGAAGTTGAGATCCCGGAAAGCATCACAGTAGGGGAACTTGCCCAGCGCATGTCGGTCAAGGCCAATGAAGTCATCAAGTTGATGATGGGCCTGGGCAGCATGGCAACAATAAACCAGATGATTGATCAGGAAACTGCAGCAATTGTAGTTGAAGAAATGGGGCACAAGGCAAAACTGCTCAAGGAAAATGCCCTTGAAGAGGAAATCATCAAGGCCTCACACCAGGAAGGAGAAACGGTACAACGCGCACCTGTAGTTACCATTATGGGGCATGTTGATCATGGCAAGACTTCCTTGCTGGATTATATCCGGCGTACCAAGGTAGCTGCCGGTGAGGCAGGAGGCATTACTCAACATATCGGCGCATACAGTGTCGATACACCTAAAGGCAGGATTACATTTCTGGATACACCCGGTCACGCTGCTTTTACTGCCATGAGAGCGCGTGGTGCAAAGGTAACGGATATTGCGGTTATTGTTATCGCTGCGGATGATGGTGTCATGCCACAAACTGAAGAAGCGATACAACATGCAAAGGCCGCATCGGTACCATTGATTATTGCAATCAACAAGATTGACAAACCCAATGCTGATCCTGATCGAATCAAAAACGAACTTACCAAATTTGAAATTATTTCTGAAGAGTGGGGCGGTGACACCCTGTTTGTATATGTTTCGGCCAAGACTGGTGAAGGTATTGATAAATTACTTGAAAGCATCCTGCTCCAGGCCGAGATACTGGAATTAATTGCCATGGAAAATGGACCTGCAAGCGGTACTGTCATTGAATCACGACTGGATAGAGGCCGCGGACCGATAGCTACCGCCCTGGTCCAAAATGGTTTATTACAAAAGGGCGATATCGTATTAAGCGGATATGAATTTGGCCGCGTACGCGCATTACTGGATGAAAATGGAAACGAAGTAATGTCAGCTGGCCCTTCCGTGCCTGTTGAAATACTTGGCTTGTCCGGCACACCCAATGCAGGTGATGAAATGATCGTTGTATCAGATGAAAAGAAAGCGCGTGAAATTGCGCTGTTTCGTCAGGGTAAATATCGTGAAGTCAAACTGGCGCAACAACAGGCGGCCAAGTTGGAAAATGTCATGTCCCAGATGGCTCAGGGCGAAACCATAATCCTGAATGTGATAGTCAAGGCCGATGTACAGGGTTCTGCTGAAGCCATTGTGGAAGCGCTTACCAGACTTTCAAATGAAGAAGTTACAGTAAATGTTGTCAGCAGCGGTGTGGGCGGAATTACGGAATCCGATATTAATCTGGCCATGGCTTCAAAGGGTATCGTAATCGGTTTTAATGTGCGGGCAGACACGTCAGCACGTAAACTGGCCAATGAAGAAGGGATAGACCTGCGTTACTACGGTGTCATCTATGATGTGATTGATGATGTCAAAAAGGCAATCGGCGGTTTGCTGGAACCCGAGATCCGGGAACAGATTGTTGGTATTGCAGAGGTCAAGGAAGTATTCCGTTCGCCCAAATTCGGCGATATTGCAGGTTGTATAGTTTCAAGCGGTGTGGTCAGAAAGCATAATCCGATTCGTGTCTTGCGTGATAATGTAGTGATTTATGAAGGTGAACTGGAATCCCTGCGACGGTTCAAGGATGATGTTAATGAGGTTAAATCCGGCACCGAGTGCGGTATCGGCGTCAAAAATTATAATGATGTCCGGCCGGGAGACCAGATTGAAGTCTTTGAGCGTGTTGAGATTGCACGCACTATCTGAATGATTCCATGCCTAAAGAATTCAGTCGTAGTAAGCGCGTTGGTGATCTCATCCAACGGGAACTTGCCGGGCTTATTCAACGGCAACTGCACGAAACCGCCGTGGGTATGGTGACCATTTCCACCACTGATGTCAGTCCGGATCTTAAAAATGCGACGATCTATGTTACCTGCATTGGAAACACCATGGGTACTGATCAGGTGGTGGCCAAATTGAATGAACATATTGGCGAGTTCCGGCACGTATTATCAAAATCGTTAACCATGCGCAGTATTCCACGCTTGCATTTTGAATATGATCATACACTTGAGCGGGCAAACAGACTGACAGCACTTATCGATTCGCTCCATACTGAAAAAAGCACCAGTAAGCACGATTAAACTGCATCTTATCTGGTTTCAATAGAGTCTCGGATGGGAAGAAAACGGAAAATACAGGGGCGTCATGTCAATGGAATTTTATTATTGGACAAACCTGAAGGGATTACCTCCAACTGGGCTTTACAACGCGTCAAAACCCTGTACCAGGCCCGCAAGGCAGGACATACCGGCAGTCTCGATATGCTGGCCAGTGGCCTGTTGCCTGTCTGCCTGGGAGAGGCTACAAAATTATCCGGTTACCTGCTGGACTCGGACAAGCACTATCGGGCGGTATGCAAGCTTGGCATTGTGACCAGTACGGGGGACGCGGCAGGCGCGATAATTTCGGTTACCGCCGTTCCAAAGTTCACTAAAAAAGATGTTGAAAATGTCCTGGCGCAATTTCGTGGTGATATCAGTCAGGTACCGCCTATGCATTCGGCACTGAAACACAAGGGTAAACGGCTGTACCAACTGGCCTATCAGGGCATAGAAGTAGAGCGTGAACCGAGGACCGTGACGATTTATGCACTTGATCTCATGAATATGTCAGGCGATGAGATAGAAATCAGAATACACAGCTCAAAGGGCACCTATATCCGGACCCTGGCTGAGGATATTGGTAATAAACTTGGGTGTGGGGCGCATGTTAAATCGCTTAGACGTTTGGGCGCAGGCCCTTTCCAGGCGGAACAGATGATTTCCCTTGCCGACCTTGAACATCTCGCAGAAAGCGATGTTGGCGCATTGGACCGGCAATTGCTGGCGATGGATGCCGTACTTGCCCATCTTCCAGAGGTTGAACTTTCAGACAGCGTTGCCTATTACCTGCGCCAGGGTCAAGCCGTTATTGTACCGCATGCCCCCACCGAGGGCCTGGTGCGAATATATGATCAGCAGCGGGAGTTTATTGGCGTCGGAACGGTTCTGGATGATGGCCGCATCGCTCCAAACCGCCTGATCCAGACACAATCATGATAATAAAAATGGCCAAAGCTTATCCTTGTTCACTCGCAAGTGCGCGGGTACAATACGCGCCACCCAAAGACAGCGGTATCAGGAGTTTATGATTTATGGCAATTAGTACCCAGAAAAAGGCTGATATTATTAAAGATTATCAACGCTCAAATGGCGACACAGGCTCCCCTGAGGTACAGGTCGCGTTACTGACGGCCCGCATTACTGATTTATCCGGACATTTCAAGAATCACGTCAAGGATCATCATTCCCGGCAGGGCCTGCTCAGAATGGTCAATGAACGCCGTAAACTTCTTGAATACCTGAGAAATACCGACATTAACCGTTATCGTGATCTGATTGGGCGTTTAGGTCTGCGCAAATAATATAAATGAGTTGCACCAGGCAACCAGAAAATTCAGTTCTTACAGATTCCAGTCTGAAAAATTTCAAACAAATATGAAATTTCTCCAGTCCGTTGTTTTATATCCATCTTTCCCGTTGTATATATATTTTAAGAGGCACACATGAACGTAGTCAGAAAAGAATTTCAATTTGGTGAACGAAAAGTAGTTTTGGAAACTGGCAGAGTAGCGCGGCAGGCGAACGGCGCTGTCCTGGTCCATATGGGAGACACGGTGGTACTGGTCACCTGTGTCGCCAGCAAGGACGAAGACCCGGAACGTGATTTTTTCCCATTAACAGTAGATTATCAGGAACGCACCTATGCCGCCGGTAAAATCCCGGGCGGATTTTTCAAACG
>JACQHV010000058.1 GCA_016198885.1 Gammaproteobacteria bacterium | reverse complement strand
ATCATGATACGAACACAGATAAGTTTGACTGAAAAAGAGTACGAAGCGGCGAAACGCGAGACGGAACGACTCGGGATCTCGCTGGCCGAACTGTTGCGCCGCTCTCTCCGGACAGTGATTCCGGCTGACCAGTCCAAGCCCTGGATGAGGTATGCAGGGATAGTCGAATCTGGTGATCCTCGTTCAAGCCAGAATATCGACGAAGTGATCTATGGCCAAAAAGACTGAGGTTTATGTTGATACCTCAGCATTGATCGCTTTCGTTGATCGGTCAGATACCTATCACCCCCTCTTTCAGCGGCTATTCTCGGAACCACCGGTGATCATTACAACTGTCCTGGTTGTTGCTGAAGGACATGCCTGGTTCCTGCGCCGCTATGACCGTACCAGAGCACTCCAATTCCTCGCCATGATAGAGGACATGGAACCGTTACAAATCGCGCGGGTAGACGCGGCCGAACAGACCGGTGCAGTCCGGCTGCTGCGAAAATTTTCTGATCAAGACCTCACGATCACCGATGCCGTGGGCCTTTATCTAATGCAACAGCGCAAGATCAAAAAATGCTGGTCAACTGATTTCCATCTTGGAATGACAGGTGTGCCTCTCGTCATAAACGAACACTGAACAAATGAAATAACGAATAGTCGCGCCTGCGGCAAATGTGAATCGTGCCTCTTTCGCAAGGAAGGTTTTGCCGCAGCGGGGATCATCGATCCAACGCAGTATCAATGAGATCAGAGAGATCGTATGAAATCGGGGTCATATCGGAGATTGGGCGATTGAAGTTGGATCTTGCAATAAAATACAATTCTTCATATACAGATAGACGGTGAATATGTTATCGCAAGACCCGGCCCCGATTCTGCGCACAGTTTGATACCAAGCACTTGTTAGTTGAGAAACAACAATGCGGACAAGGCTTGATTTTGAGTCGAGGCTGAGACATGCTTCTTGACCGCAAGGTTTGTCAAAAAGGCCGATATCTCTGACTCACCAAGATCACGGGGATGGGTTTTGTTATGGAACAGGAGGTAGCGTTTAATCCACTGGATATAGGCATCTTCGGTACGGATGCTGTAATATCTCACCCGCAGCGCATCTCGCACCTGATCCAGCAATTTGGGTCGTGGCATGGCCGCCTCCTTGCGTTGTCAGCTTTTCCATTTGGGCTCCCATTTTTGAGCCTATCTCATTGTTTTTTAAACAACATCCTTTTTTATACACCCCAAAAGCTCCCTCGTCAAAGAGCTTTTAGGGTGTCTAATTCTTGTTAGGTGCAAGCTAACGGTACCGTCGAAAAATGGGCCTCAATAACATACTTACAATAATTGGGATTACTGCTACCGTTGCTCTCGGTGCCTGGGCTGTCTACCTGGCGAAACGTTTCTCCCGGCAAGTTGGAATAGCTTATGTAGAGGATAGTTGTCTTTCTTTGATTGACGACATTACCAAAGGCATCAAGGAGCTTAAGATTCTTTTTCGGGATGCTCCTGTTTCTCACAGTCTCGTTCTGCTGAAAGGCTATTTTGTCAACACAGGAAAACGCGATATCGCACCAGCGATGGTTGAGAAGCGGTTTCGTTTGACGCTGCCAGAGAACTTCGAGTGGATTGATTGTCAGATCACAGATCAGTCGAAAGATTTGAAGGTTACCGTTGCTGAAGTGTCTTCCAATGCGATTGAATTCGATTTCGGTCTGCTCAAAACACAGGAGTTCTTTAAGTTTGACGCACTAGCTACAGTTCCGACGGACGAGGGGGATAATACCGCGCAGCTAAAGGTTCCGCCCAATTCGAAACTGCGTGCTGCACTCGATTTTGACTATAGGATCGCTGACACAGGAAACATTCAAAGACTGAGGCTTAGCGATTTGCGCAGCGGAATGTTTCTGTCACGCCGTATGACAGACGCACTCGCAGATCACCGACTTCCGAGGATTCTCCAATTGTACTCATGGATTTTAAGCTTGTTTTGGCTGGGAATGGGAATGATACTCGTGATCTTTGGGTTGATAATGTTCTTCGTATTCCAATACGATGAACCAAAGAGGATCGCATACCAAATTGCTGGACCAGAAAACCAAGAGGTTATTGCCGCCGCTCGCGTTAAGGACGGCCAAATCGAACTATATGATCAGGCCAGTTTTCGCAGGCTCTTATCGCCTGAGGAATTTGACAAGTTACAAAAAACAACGGTCATCGAGTCACCAGGAGAAATTTTTATGATTTTAGTCCCGTTTTCGTACGCGGCGTTAGGGGGATTGATGCTCATAATTTGGATTGTGCAATATGCCCGAACGCTGAAATACCGCCGGATCCTTCGCCTCGCAAAGTAGGACAAGTTCGGGGGTCAGATACCGTCTTTCCGGTCAAGCGGTTTTAGGTAAATAATCAGGATTAAACAGCTCCCCGGTTTTCAATACACCGTAAACAATAGGGAATCAAGGGGTCAGACTCGTTGATATTTGACATGAGAACTGTTACATTCTCTGCACTCTATTTTCCCGGATACCGGAAGGTTCAACATGGCACGCTTACCACGATTTGTCTTGCCGGGCCAACCGCAGCATATCATTCAGCGCGGGAACAATCGGCAAGCGATCTTTCAGGCCGACGACGACTACCGGTTTTATCTGGAGAAACTGCAAGAAGCCGCTGAACAGCACCAGTGTGACATCCATGCCTATGTGCTCATGACCAACCATGTGCATCT
>JACQHV010000065.1 GCA_016198885.1 Gammaproteobacteria bacterium | reverse complement strand
TGAGGACTGAGTGCTGAGGATTGAGAACCTGTCACCAATCATCATTTACCAATCACTAATCATATATACTTTGCTGCCGCCTTGCAGCGCATTTCGTAGGCCTCACGCGCGATTTGAATATCTTCCAGAAACCAGGGCAGCTCTTCCAGTCTCAATGCCTGCGGACCATCAATCAGGGCAATACCCGGATCAGGATGAAAATCCACCAGAATCATGTTGGCGCCGGCGATTACTCCCTGCACTGTAGCGTGCATCAAATCGAGGATCTGATCAGGCGATGTATTCCGTGATCCAACAGAATGTGAAGGGTCAATACAAACGGGCATACGTGTCATGCGCTTGATGACGGGTACATGCGCAAAATCTACCAGGTTACGGTGCGGATCACCAAAATTTGTTTTCATTCCACGTAAACAAAAGATCACATTGCGGTTGCCTTCACTCGCCAGATATTCCGCTGCGTTCAAAGATTCTTCCAGTGTAATGCCGAAACCACGCTTTAACAGGACGGGAAATTCCTTCTGCCTGCCCACACTTTTCAGAAGTTCAAAATTCTGTATGTTGCGCGTTCCTATCTGCATCATCACGCCTGTCGGTTTTCCTGCCTGAAGCAGCGCCTCATGAATTTCTTCAATCTGATTATCATGAGTAATTTCCATCGCAATCACCCTGATGTCATATTTACCTGCAAGTTCAAAAACATATGGCAGGCATTTCTTGCCATGTCCCTGAAATGAGTATGGATTGGTCCTGGGTTTATACGCGCCCATGCGGGTGCATTGCAGACCATGATCACGCAACGTCTTCATCATGATCTCTACATTTTCAGGTGTATCTACTGCGCAAAGCCCGGCGCAGACGTGCATAGTGTCCTGCCCGAATCGTACACCGTTATATTCAAAATGACTCGGACGATTATCATCTTTATGCCTTCCCAGTATCCGGTATTCACGTGACACGCGCACCACACGCTCAACGACTTCGAAACTCTCGATTATCGATGCATCAAGCTGTTTGGTATCACCAATGAGATATATTTCAGTCAGGATCTGCTGCGTACCAATCTCTTCATGCGTTCTGATGGTGATATTATGTAAACCTGACAGATATTCCGTCAATTTGAGATAATTTGGATCAGTTTTTTCTGTGTCAGGATGAAGAATAATAATCATGGAAATATGTACCTAATGATTTGAATTCAGGCCTTTCAACCATTGTGAATAAAGTTGATACGCGATTGCCTGTAATGATGTGATACGTTTATCAAGATCAGCAATCATTTCTTTACCGGATTGTACGCTTGTGGAAGGTTCTGGCATGTCATTCTCGTAAACAGATATCCACTCTTTCACCATGTTTGCCGTCATCTCGACATGACATTGAAGCGCAAGGGTGTTTCCTTTTGCAAAGGCCTGGTTCGCACAGAACCTGCTTTGTAACAGTGGTGTCGCGCCATCGGGTATAGTAAATGTCTCACCATGCCAGTGAAAGACTTCACATTGTCCAGGGAGTTCACCCAGCCAGGATTGTGATTCATCATTCATAATCCGGGAAACAGGATGCCAGCCAATTTCCGGCACATAATTGCGTGTTACCTTGCCGCCAAGGGCCTTGCTGATGAGCTGCCCGCCCAGACAATGTCCCAGCAAAGGCAGGTTTTCAGCATGTGCCATGCGGATCAAGTCAAGTTCCGATCCAATCCAGGATAATGGATCATTGACGCTCATCGGCCCGCCCATGAACACCAGTCCGGCAGCCCTGTCTGGTTTGGCAGGAATCTTGTCACCTTCATCTATACTGATAATATCGTATGCGATATTTCGCAAAGAAAGGAAATCACCAAGGTAACCGGGCCCTTCACAGGCAATATGCCGAAAAATAAGAACGGGTTTCATAACATATAAAATGATTGAGATGATCAATTTTAATAGACAATTCCTGTTATGCCGATAAAAAATATCATTTTAATCCTGCTGATATTCATGTCTCCCTGCAGCATTGCTGTTGAAAAGATCGTGATTGTCGGACTGTTCAAGGACAAGGCTATCGTGGAGCTGGATGGTAAACAACGCGTCCTTACTGCCGGAAAAACCAGTCCCGAGGGTGTTACCCTGGTATCCGCCAACAGCAGGGAGGCTGTCCTTGAAATTAATGGCGAACAGAAGACCTATACACTCGGCACCCATATCGGTAGCAGTTACAACGCGGCATCTGAAGGGATTATTGTAACTATAGCGCCCGACAATGGCGGTATGTATAACGTGAATGGCAGTATTAATGGATTCCAGGTTAATTTCGTCGTTGATACGGGGGCAACATTGATCTCAATGAACAGAAATGACGCAAAACGCATTGGCTTGAATTACAAACTTGAAGGTGAAGAAAGTACATCACATACGGCGGGGGGGATATCGAAAATATATCTGGTCAAATTAAAAAAGGTAAAGGTTGGCGACATAGAATTACAGGATGTTGCCGGTGCAGTGCATGATAGTGACTTCCCTGGCGTAATTCTGCTCGGTAATTCTTTTCTCAGCAGAATTGATATGAATCGTGATGGCAGGGTTTTACAACTTCAAAAAAAATAATATCTTCTAAACGGATCGTTTCAGGCGATCTTTATCCCAATAGACTTCCTTACCGCCTTTTTTCAACGTGATGACACGCGAGAAAACAAACAGAAGATCAGACAGTCGATTCAGATAACAGAGTGTATTGGGGTTTAAATATTCCGACCTGCCAAGTTTTACAAGTTTGCGTTCCGCCCGCCGGCATACGGAACGCGCCAGATGACACAAGGCGCCGGACATTTGTCCACCAGGGAGTATAAATTCCTTCAGGGGTTTCAGGTCTGCATTGTATGTGTCTATAAGTTCCTCCAGGCGCTTGATGTGGACCGGCTGTGTGACTGCATTACCCGGCACGGCCAACTCAGCGCCGATGTCAAACAAGCGATGTTGTATATTGAGGAGATAACCGGCGATATCATCGGACAAGCTACTGGCGATCAGAACGCCAAGCAGACTGTTCAGTTCGTCAATATCACCGATAACATCAATCCGTGTACTGTCTTTATCCGTGCGTTTGCCGTTACCAAGGCCGGTTGTGCCATCATCTCCTGTACGGGTATAAATTTTTGTGAGACGGCGTCTCATACTGAAATTACTGTGAATTGGTGCTGGCGGACAGAAATATTTTTGTGTTGTTTGAGTTAACAAATAAGAAACGGCAATTTATTCAGGCGGTATAAATATTCCCTCAGACCAATGGTTGTCATGGTATTTTTCTTCCCTTTAGACTGTCAGTCAGATAACTGCCGGGCACCTGGAGCGCCGGGGACACACGCTATTATTTAATGGCCCATGTGTCAATAGTTATCAATACCGGCTGTTGTTGGCAGAGAGTGTTAAATATTTACTCTAGAGGGATTTCTATCTGCCAGCGAAAAGTATTATCCGGACTCGCGTCAGTCAGTCCAAATAACCAGGCAAGATTATATTCAATCTCAATTCCTCCGATCCTGAATTCATGATAAAACACCGGTCCGATACGGTGCTCCTGATCTTCAGGCGATTTAAGATCCCGGAGTTCTCCAAGTTTCCCGAATGCCTCGAATCCTAATTTTATTTCGGATGTAATTTTTTTTCGTGTACGCCAGGCATATTCAAATTCAAGATCCTCATCACCTTCTGAGCCGAGCTCTTGTTCAATTGTAAGATTCAGTGTATTCAAAAAACCATATACCGGCTTCTCGAGCAATAATTTCGTTTCCAGTTTATCCGGCGCACCATCTTCATCAGCCAGCTTATATTCAAGATACCATCCCGTATCCAGCCAGTATTTCCCCTGCCCGGTCAGCTGGAAGATATTTTCCCAGGCCGTGGAATCATAACGCAGTGTTCCAGCGGACGGTTCATCAAGACGCGCGACAATCGCCGTCTTCCACCACTCAGTCACACCATACTCCAGTTCAAATACGTGACGTTGTGATCCATCATTATCATCGTCATCATCCACCGTTGTATTACCACGATTTTCAAAGGCAAGTTCGCCTTGCTTTACAATAGGTGAATAGATTTTTGGATCGGCATAACAAAATCCTGTGGGAAAGCTGAAAATCAACACTAAGGTGATCAGGCGATTTAGCATCGTTCGTAAATAGTCCCGGTATTTAAATGAATAATTGATATAGATCAAATATACCTTGATGGTTTAATCTTAGTTTAAGTCAGCCTGATTAAAATAATCTGACTTAATCAGGGAACATTATTTTACATGAAGAATCACGCCATTAGCACAAAACGCACGCTGACCGAATACTTTGCCTGGGATCGGACAACCCGGATATTCCACTGGCTGAATGTTTTGTGTGTGCTCGCCCTTATTACTCTTGGATTGGCAATCATAAATGCAAAGGCGTTCGGGGTTACTCCGGAAGGGAAAATTTTATTAAAAACAATACATACCTATTTTGGTTATGTATTTGTTGCCAATCTGGTCTGGAGAATCATCTGGGGGTTTTATGGTAACCATTACGCACAATGGAAATCTGTCCTTCCTTTCACTACAGGTTATCTGACTTCCCTGCGTTCCTATCTGGCTGGCATTCATTCAGATCACCCGGATTATTACATTGGCCATAATCCTGTGGCACGGATAATGGTCACAATTTTATTCGTTCTCCTGTCCTTCCAGGCAGTGACAGGACTGGTCCTTGCAGGGACAGATCTTTATCTTCCCCCGTTCGGGCATGAGATTAAAGAACAGGTGACAGGTGCAGGAGAAGATCACAGCAAGCTTGCCGGTGTAAAACCGGGTTCCAGTGAAAATATAGACCAGGCAGGATACGAGAAGATGCGTGCATTTAGAGAACCGTTTGTTACCATCCATGAAATCAATTTTTTTGTGTTGATCGGCACTATCTTCATCGATCTTCTTGGTGTTATTTTCACAGAGATCAGGGAAGGTAATGCCATCGTCTCTGCAATGATTACAGGTAAAAAACTGTTCAAGTCATCACCCAAAGATATTAAAAAGCCATAATTACAGGTAATAACCGGAACATTTAAGGTTTCCTTAAGTTTTCTATGATATCTGTTAATCTATTATACCAATCAGTTGGTTAGCCATGGCAGAAAAAATAACAAAGATTAAATTTGGTGTGGACACTGATGCCGATGTAGCTGGTAACGACAAGCTCTTTGCTGCTGTTCAAGCCGCCCACGATTTCAATTTTGGCACTGAAACAGCCATGGTTTTTGATGACATGGTCAGCCGTTCCGTACCATTCTATGATGAGATCCAGCGCATGACTTGTGAAATCGCCGCAAGTTTCGCTGTGCCTGAAACTAATTTATACGATATCGGTTGTGCAACCGGCACAACTCTCCTGGCTCTCGATCAGGTCATCAATCCTGCGGTGCATCTTATTGGCATGGACAATTCCAGCGAAATGCTGGCCAGGGCAAAAATCAAACTTGCAAAACCCAATACCCGGCGAAAAATTCATCTTGTAAACACGGACATGAATGATCCTCCACAAATTGAAAATGCCTCGGTCGTAATAATGTTATTGACATTACAGTTCGTGCGGCCGCTGAACCGTGCATGTTTGATAAAAGAGATCCTGAACGGCCTGCGAGATGATGGTTGCCTGATCCTAGTGGAGAAAGTCACCGGAACATGCACCATGCTGAACCGGTTATTCATTGAATACTATTATAATTACAAACGGCGTAATGGTTACTCAGATTTGGAGATCGCACAGAAACGCGAGGCGCTCGAAAATGTACTTATCCCCTATCATAATGAAGAAAACCGTGATTTACTTCTGAATGCGGGATTTCAGCATATTGAGGAATTTTTCCGCTGGTATAATTTTTCCGGTCTCATAGCCGTAAAATAATACCCGGTTTTTTCAATCATAATTAACGCTACTGGTTGTATCCATGTTGATTCACTATGGTCAATTTCTGTTCCGTTATCGTAATATCCTGTTTCCAATAGTTCTCGTCACCCTCCTCTTCAGTTTCAATCCGGTTCCCTTTGCCGGCAATGAATATGCAGATTTTTGGCTGGATTTGGCCGGTCTGTTATTGATATTTCTCGGCCAGGCATTGCGCGCAGCGGTAATTGGCCTTGCATATATCAAACGGGGGGGAGTCAACAAAAAGATTCACGCTAACAATCTTGTTACACAGGGAATCTTTTCCCATTGCCGAAATCCTTTGTATACGGGAAATTTGATAATCCTTTCCGGATTCATGGTGATTCATAACAACCTCTGGGTCTATTTATTGGGTGGAAGTTTTTTCCTGCTCTCCTACAGCGCAATTATCACTGCCGAGGAAGCATTCTTACGTAATAATTTTGGAGAGGAATTCAATCAGTATTGTAATAATGTACATCGCTGGTTATTCCGCTTGCGTGGAGTCAGACTTACCCTCAACTCCATGCAATTCAACTGGCGGCGCGTTATCCTCAAGGACTACACCACGTTATTAACATGGTTGATTACCGTTCTTGTCCTGTTCGCTGAAGAACATATTGTGCTTCATGGCCTGGAAAACAGTCTCATGTTCATAACAAGGATTGCAATTGCGATCATTTTCGCTATCCTGATGGCGCTATTTATAAGGTCAATGAAAAAAAGCGGCGCACTTGCTGAGTAATCACTGGTTACTGAACTTATAAAAATAGCTGGCTTTCACCGTATACTACCTTCATTATTATTTTTGATGCGTACGGTTGCCACTATTTTATGTTTAATCATTCTTGCCCTCCTGTCCGGGGCATTACTTGCTGTACCTCTCCATAATCTGCTGTACCCGGTTATTGATTTGCCTTTTCATAAAATGATCTCGCATATCTCAACACTTTGCGGGTTTCTGTTCATTTTTCTTTACCTCCAAATAAACAAAATCCTGAATCGCGAAGTCGCAGGTTTTGCAATTGATCCGTCATTTATCAAACGCGATCTGACAACGGGTATTGGTGCGGGTATCGGGATCATGATCATGCTTGAAGCTTTATTACTGATCATGGGTGTCCATCAATTTGAAGTTTATATTGATTTCAGCCTGCAAACATTCATTTTTGTACTGTTAAAGGCAATGCTGACTGGCCTGCTGGTCGGCCTGATCGAAGAAACCCTGTTTCGCGGCGCACTACTTGGTGGTTTATGCGCAAAGATCGGAACGATGTCTGCTGTGATTATCTCCAGTCTTGTATATTCAGCGGCGCATTTCATAAAATATCGCGCCTTGCCTGTTGATACCGAAATCAACTGGCACACAGGACTGGAAATGCTGCCTGGGGCATTCTCCCGCTTCGGCGACCCAGCGATCATAGACACATTCCTGTCCATGTTTGCCTTTGGAGTATTGTTATCTCTGGTGCGCCTGAAAAACGGCAATATTATCCAATGTATCGGGCTCCATGCCGGTGTTGTATTTGCGATAAAACTAATCAATTACATTACGGATTTTTCACCCGGAAGCCGCCTGTATTTTCTTGTGGGTGAATATAATCATCTACTGGGATATCTGGCCTTTGCCTGGCTGGCCATAATTATATCTACTTACTATTCCCGGTATTTTAAAAGAGATATGGGTAACATCTAGTTTTTTATTTTTAATGGAAATGACCTGTTTCCCCTGAATGATTATGCGACTCTTGCTTGTGGAAGATGACGAAATATTGGGTGATGGAATTGTTGCCGGCCTGAAAGAGTTTTTTTATTCCATTGACTGGATTAAAGATGGTAATCAGGCCGAATCTGCCCTGCTTTCGACTGATTATGATGCGGTTATCCTTGATCTTAATCTACCGGGACAATCGGGTCTGGATATTCTTTCCAAACTTCGCAATTCCAGCAAAACATTGCCCGTACTAATCCTGACGGCGCGGGACACATTGGACAACAAAATCGAGGGACTGGATCACGGCGCAGACGACTACATGGTAAAGCCGTTTGATCTGGATGAACTGGCCGCGCGATTACGTGCATTAATACGCCGGGCACATGGCAGAACCCATCCGTTATTACAACATCGGGACATTATCATGGATATCGCAGAACACAGTGTAAATAAAGGCGGGATAGATATAGAATTATCTGTCCGTGAATTCGCCCTGCTCCAGCTTCTATTGGAAAATGCAGGGAAAGTGCTTTCCCGTCCAAAGATTGAAGATAAACTGTATTCGTGGGGAGAAGAAATCGAAAGTAATACCGTCGAGGTTCACATACACAATCTCAGGAAAAAAATCGGTGCTGATATTATTAAAACCATTCGCGGTGTCGGTTACGTGATGAAGTAAACAATATGCCATATTCAATTCAAAAACGTCTTTTAATCGCACTGTTTTCAATAACCTTGATCAGCTGGTTTTTAATTGCAATCATTAATTCTTATGGTGTGCGAAGTGAGATTGAAGAACTGTTTGATGCACATCTGGCCCAATCCGCCAATATACTTTTATCGTTGGTTAATGAAGAACTCTATGAAGAATATAAAAAAGTTGAAGGGCACAGTGATATAGAAAATGGGGCGCTGAGACAGATTGAAGAAGACCTTGAATCTCATAAACATGAAAAATTACTGGCGTTTCAAATTACTGTCAGTGAAAGAAATTTCCACTTCTCTTCCGCCATGGCCCCCAAACAGGCATTGTCTGATAATACAAATGGTTTTTCCGACTCAATGTTAGATGGTATTAACTGGCGTGTGTATACGCTGCAGGACCCTGAAAGTATTATTACAATCAGGGTCGCTGAACCACATTCAGTACGCGATAACATTATCAATGAACTTACG
>JACQHV010000064.1 GCA_016198885.1 Gammaproteobacteria bacterium | reverse complement strand
CATTATTCCCATGCAATGTGAATATTATGCGCTTGAGGGATTGACCGCCCTGCTTGCGACTATTGAAAAGATCAGGAAATACCTGAACCCGAAGCTCAAGATCGAAGGACTATTACGCACCATGTATGACCCGCGTAATAATCTCGCTAACCAGGTCTCTGCGCAGTTGCTCGAGCACTTTGGAGAGAAGGTCTACCGTACGATCATCCCCCGCAATGTGCGGCTGGCCGAGGCCCCCAGTCATGGCCTGCCGATCCTGAAATACGATAAATCTTGCAGTGGCGCATTGGCTTATCTGGCACTCGCAGGCGAAATGTTGCGCCGTGAAAATATCGCCGCCTGATGCGGGACTAACCAAAATGACAGCAAAAAAGCGTGCTTTGGGCAAAGGGCGAGCCGGAAAAAGCCGAATGTCCAGTGGACATTCGGCCCGGCGAGCGCTTGACCAGGGAAGGTCAAGCCGGAATACCGCACCAGGGATGGTTAGAGGCACAATCTCATGACACAAAAAAAGCGCGCATTGGGCAAGGGACTCGACGCCCTCCTTGGAACAGTCACTGACATCTCTGAACCCGCAAAAGAAGGAGAGCTGCGCAAGCTCCCTGTCGATCTTGTCCAACAGAGCCAATATCAACCACGCAAGGCAATGAACCCGGAAGCCCTGAAAGACCTCGCTGATTCAATCCGCGCCCAGGGAGTGGTGCAACCTATATTGGTGCGCCCTCTGATGGACGGTTCTGATCACTATGAAATTATTGCCGGTGAACGCCGTTGGCGGGCGGCACAGATGGCAGGTTTGCATGAAATCCCTGTTGTTGTTCGTGATGTCCCTGATCAGGCCGCGATATGCATCGCGCTGATTGAAAATATCCAGCGTGAAGACCTGAACCCGTTGGAAGAAGCCCGGACCTTGCGGCGGCTTCTCCAGGAATTTGAGATGACGCATGAGACGGTGGCCGAATCGGTAGGCCGGTCACGCTCTACGGTTACCAATCTGTTGCGGCTGCTCGACCTGCATCGTGATGTGCAGGTTATGCTGGAATCAGGCCAGTTGGAAATGGGGCATGCGCGTGCCATTGTCTCATTACCTCATGAACAGCAACCGGAAATCGCCAAACAGGTCGCCCGGCAGGGTCTCTCGGTACGGGAAACCGAACGGTTGGTGAGCAGGTGCCAGAACAAGGGTAAAAAGAAACAATCGCACAAAAAAGAGGACCCCAACATTCGCCATCTGCAGGATGACCTTTCGGGACGTCTGGGAACACGAGTCATCATCAAACACAATTCAAAAGGCAATGGAACGTTACAGATCCATTACAATTCATTAGATGAATTGGACGGTATCCTGGCCAAAATCAAGAAACGTTAAATCCTGTCTTTGTGCAGTGCAACGTTTGATTCCAGGGGGCCAGATTATTATACTTGCCGCTCTTATGCTGAAAGGATTGATGAACTGACCTGCTTAGAAGTCAGTGGATCAGGGAAGGTGATTTCAGCATGGTTTTCAGGGTGGCGGCAGTTGAATGCGCAATCAGAAATAACAATAAACAGGGCCGCCGCATACAGACTGGCAGGGATACAACTGGCACTGACTTTTGTAATTGCATCCCTGTTACTTGCATTCAACGGGTTTGAGCCGGCATTTTCCGCCCTGTTGGGTGGTTTGGCTTATATTTTGCCGAATGCCTGGTTTATTCGATTTGCATTCGGTGATGCAGGACAGGCAACGCCCCGTGTGGTGTTACGCCGGTTTTATCTCGGCGAGGCAGGCAAGCTGGTACTAACGGGATTAATATTTGCCGCCTGTTTTGTTTGGATTGAACCGCTGCATGTGATTGCGTTATTTGCGACATTCATGGTTATGATCGTCGTAAATCTGGCGGGCACAGCCCTGATGAGCACACAGCAGGTGAATAAAAATCATAAATAATGATGAGATAAAAACAAATGTCAACCGAAGGCATGACCGCGACAAGTTATATCCAACACCATTTACAGAACCTGGTCTATGGCAAATTGCCATCAGGTTACGAACGGGGTGATGGCACAATTCTCGAACAGGGCACTTGGACCTTCGCGCATACTCCCAAGGAAGCGGTCGATATGGGATTCATGGCCATTAATGTGGATTCCATGGCGTGGGCGATTGTACTCGGTGTAGCGTTCAGCTTCTTCTTTTATCGTGCCGCTAAAAAAGCAACGACAGGGGTGCCTGACAAGTGGCTGAATTTCCTTGAAATGGTTGTTGAGATAGTGGACAAAAACGTCAAGGAATCTTTTCATGCAAAAAGCAATCTCATCGCCCCGTTGGCCTTAACAATATTTTGTTGGGTCTTTCTGATGAACCTGATGGATCTGATTCCGGTTGATATCTTGCCGAAGTTAGCGCAACTGGTCGGGGCCTCTGTATTCGATGCTGATCCGCATCATGTCTATTTCAAGGTCGTACCCACCACTGATCCGAATATTACCTTCGGCATTTCACTCACAGTGTTCGCACTCATTATCTATTACAGCATCAAGTCAAAGGGTATCGTGGGATTTATCGGTGAACTAACCCTGCAACCGTTCGGGAAATGGTTAATCCCGTTTAACTTTCTGCTGGAGGGCGTGAGTTTACTCGCCAAACCGGTGTCACTGGCGCTGCGACTCTTCGGGAATCTTTATGCAGGTGAGCTGATCTTTATATTGATTGCCATGCTGGGATACTGGCAATTACCGGCGCATTTTATCTGGGCCGTATTTCATATTCTGATCATTATCCTGCAGGCATTTATTTTCATGATGTTGACAATTATTTATCTGAGTCTGGCGGTTGAACACCATTAACATTATCGGGAGGACGAAATGGAAACGATTCTGGCATATACAGCTTTAGGCGTACTGCTTGTATTAGGCATGGGCGCTTTTGGCACTGCAATTGGTTTTGGCCTGCTTGGCGGTAAATTTCTGGAAGGCGCTGCCCGGCAACCGGAACTGGCCCCCATGCTGCAAGTGAAAATGTTTATCGTTGCAGGTCTTATTGACGCAGTCACCATGATCGGTATTGGTATCGGCATGTGGTTTACTTTTGCAAATCCTTATATTGCAACATTGCATTAAGAGAATTTCAGGTAAGGTTTCAAAAGCCAACACTACGAGGGAAGTGATATGAATTTTAACGCAACCCTGATTGGACAGATCTTTGCATTCGCAATATTTGTATGGTTTTGCATGAAGTTCGTCTGGCCGCTTCTTCTGGGCATGCTGGAGGATCGTGAAAGACGAATCGCCGACGGTCTGGCAGCGGGAGAAAGAGGTGAACAAAAACTGAAAGAAGCAGAACAATATTTGCTTGATCTTGTACATGAAGGCAAGGAGAAGGCCTCCGAGATCATTACACAGGCACATAAGCGCGGTGATGAGATTATTGATGAAGCCAAAGAATCAGCCAGGATTGAAGGTAAACGCATTCTGGAGGCGACACGAGGCGAAATCGAACAGGAAAAGGAAGTGGCCAGACAGGATCTCAGGCAGCAGGTGGCGGAACTTGCGCTCATCGGCGCCGAGCAGATTCTGATGCGGGAAGTGGATCGCAAGGTACATAATGAAGTGTTGAATAAAATAAGCGCAGACTTGTAACAACCAGGGATCAATCATGCAGGAAAAAACTACAATTGCACGGCCCTATGCAAGGGCCGCCTTTGAACAGGCCCGGGAAGAAGGTGATCTGCAAAAATGGTCTGCCATGTTGCAATTGTTGAATCTTGTCGTGTCAGATTCAAACATGCAGCCGGTAATTAGCAATCCCAGACTGGACAGTAAAAAACTTGCTGAATTGATTCTTGATATCTGCGGCAAACACCTGACTGAGTCAGGACAAAACTTTATCAGATTGCTTGTTGATACCGGAAGATTATCAGTCGCACCGGAAATCTATGAAATATTCGAAGAGAAAAAAGTCAGGGCGGAAGGTATTGCCGAGGTGGAAGTCATTTCGGCTTATCCGCTGGATGATGAACAACAGGAAAATATTAAAAAGTTCATGGCGAAACGTTTGGGCAAAAAAGTGGATATTACTACCCGTATTGATGAAACGTTAATCGGCGGCGCGATCATTCGTGCCGGTGATTCTGTGATCGATGCATCATTAAAAGGGCGATTGAAACAGTTAAGTCACAACTTTGCAGAATAGCTAACCAAGAGGAAATACCATGTCTATCAGTGCAACTGAAATTAGTGATCTGATAAAGAAAAAGATCAAGGCACTCAATCTTGAAACAGAAGCCCGCACGGAAGGCACGGTTGTCAGCCTGACTGACGGTATTGCCAGGATCCACGGACTGAGTGATGTCATGCAGGGCGAGATGAT